>NZ_JBIWPO010000004.1:276971-382232 GCF_044768275.1 Streptomyces sp. NPDC101152
GGGGGGCGGGTTCCCCGGGCGGCAGGGGGGGGTGTGGGTGCCCCGCTTCGGTGCCCCCCCCCCCCCTAACGCGGCCCCTACAGGGGTTTTTGGGGGGGGGGGGGGGCCCCGCCCCCCCCCCCGGCACCTACATACCGTCTAGTTCACAGGTTTCCGCGCTTGGCCTGTTCCCGTTCGATCGCCTCGAACAGGGCCTTGAAGTTGCCCTTGCCGAAGCCCATGGAGCCGTGCCGTTCGATGATCTCGAAGAAGACGGTCGGGCGGTCCTGGACCGGCTTGGTGAAGATCTGCAGCAGATAGCCGTCCTCGTCGCGGTCGGCGAGGATCTTCAGCTCGCGCAGGGTCTCGACCGGCACGCGGGTGTCGCCGACCCACTCGCCGAGGGTGTCGTAGTACGAGTCCGGGGTGTCGAGGAACTGCACGCCGGCCGCGCGCATGGTTCGTACGGTCTGCACGATGTCGTTGGTGTTCAGCGCGATGTGCTGGACGCCGGCGCCGCCGTAGAACTCCAGGTACTCGTCGATCTGGGACTTCTTCTTGGCGAGGGCGGGCTCGTTGATCGGGAACTTCACCTTGAGGGTGCCGTCGGCGACGACCTTCGACATCAGGGCGCTGTACTCGGTGGCGATGTCGTCCCCCACGAACTCCTTCATGTTCGTGAAGCCCATGACCTTGTTGTAGAAGCCGACCCACTCGTTCATCTTGCCGAGTTCGACGTTGCCGACGCAGTGGTCGATGGCCTGGAAGGTGCGGTGGGCGGGCGGCTCGACGAGCGGGGCGGCGGCGACGAACCCGGGAAGGTAGGGGCCGTCGTAGCCGGTGCGTTCGACCAGGGTGTGGCGGGTGTGGCCGTAGGTGGCGATCGCGGCGAGGACGACCGTGCCGTGCTCGTCCTTGAGCTCGTACGGTTCGGCGACGCTCTGCGCGCCGTGCTCGAGCGCGTAGTCGTACGCGGCACGGGCGTCCGGGACCTCGATGGCGAGGTCGACGACGCCGTCGCCGTGCTCGGCCACGTGCTGGGCGAGGAAGTGGCCCCAGGTGGTGGCGGGCTTGATGACCGAGGTGAGGACGAAACGGGCGGAACCGTTTTCGAGCACATAGCTGGCGGTCTCGCGGCTGCCGTTCTCCGGTCCGGAGTACGCGACCAGCCGCATGCCGAAGGCGGTGGAGTAGTAGTGCGCCGCCTGCTTGGCGTTGCCCACGGCGAAGACGACCGCGTCCATTCCCTTGACCGGGAAGGGGTCGGCCTGCCGGGCGGTGTCGGGAGCGTGGTGTGTGGTCTGCGTCATAGCGGCAGCCTGATCCGTGCGGGCAAGGTGCGCAACAGTTCGCGAATCTGCTGGACAATTTGTTCAGTACGGAGCCGTGATCCTCGGCTCTTCTGTACAGGATGACCACCGGTTGAGGAGGCTGTTGTGGCGATCGACGGACTGGACGGCCGGATCATCGTGCTGCTGGCACGGGAGCCGCGGATCGGGGTGCTGGAGATGTCCCGGCGGCTGGGGGTGGCACGCGGGACCGTGCAGGCGCGGCTGGACCGGCTCCAGTCGAACGGGGTCGTCCGCGGGTTCGGTCCGCAGGTGGACCCGGCGGCGCTCGGCTACCCGGTGACCGCCTTCGCCACGCTCCAGATCCGCCAGGGCCAAGGGACCGACGTCCGGGCGCACTTGGCGACCGTGCCGGAGGTGCTGGAACTGCACACCACCACCGGCAGCGGGGACATGCTGTGCCGGCTGGTGGCGCGGTCCAACGCGGATCTGCAGCGGGTGATCGACCGGGTCGTCGGTTTCGAGGGGATCGTCCGGGCCGCCACCGCGATCGTGATGGAGAACCCGGTTCCGCTGCGGATCATCCCGCTGGTGGAGCAGGCGGCGCAGGACGAGGAGCCAACCGGTCCGGCCGCCGGGGGGTGAGCCCGACCGAGGTGCGGGCGCTCAGCAGCTCGGCACGGAGCCCTTCCCCGTCTCCAGCGCCACGAGGGAACCGACCGCGCCCGTCAGCGTCGTCACGGGGACCAGGCGAAGTCCCTGCGGGAGTTCCGACTTGGCGTCGGAGCACTCGTCCTTCGGGACGAGGAACACCGACGCCCCGTCCCGCCGCGCGGCCTGCGTCTTCAGCGCCACGCCGCCCACCGCGCCGACGGTCCCGTCGGAGCTGATGGTGCCGGTCCCGGCGACCGTACGGCCCCCCGTCAGATCGCCCCCGCTGCCGTTGCCGTTCAGCTTGTCGATGATCCCCAGGGTGAACAGCAGCCCGGCGCTCGGGCCGCCCACGTCGGCGAGCTTGAGGGTGACCTTGACGTCCTTCGCGCTGAGGTGCAGGTACTTCAGCGCGGCCTGCGTCGCCGCGTCCTGCGACTCCTTCATCTGGGCGGTGTTGTGCTGCTCGATCTCCTTGGTGCTCTGCCCGCTCGGGTAGACCGAGTCGCGCGGCATGACGGCCCGGTCCGTGGCGAACCAGGCGGACGCCACCTGCGCGAAGGAGACCCGGGTGTCCGGACTGGTCGCCGCGATGGTCGTCATCCGCAGCTGCCCGCTGGTCTGCCGGACCTTGGCGCCGGAGACGGTGATGACGGGCGTGCCCTGGTTGTCCCCGAGCACGTTCGCCGTCATCCCGGGCTGCGCCACGGAGAACGGCAGCGGCGCGAGGACCGCCGTGGCGATCAGGGCCACGACGGGCACGGCGAGGACGGCGAGGGCCTGGGGGCGTGTGAGGCGAGAGAGCACGGGATCAATCTAACGTGACGGTGACTTCCGGCCAGGCGTCGCCCGGCTCACGTACCAGTCTCGCCCCGGCCGCCGGTTCGGGGACCTTCCTCAGCGCAGGGCTTCGGCGACCTCCCGTGCCGCGTCGACCACCCGCGGCCCCACCCGTTCCGGCACCGCGTCGGCCAGCATCACGACTCCGACGCTGCCCTCCACACCCGTGACACCGAGCAGCGGAGCCGCGGCGCCGCTGGCTCCGGCCTCCAACTCCCCCTGGGTGAGGGTGTATCCGGGCTCCGCCACCGGTTTGGTGCGGGCGGACAGGATCGCCCGGCCGGCCGCACCCCGGTCCAGCGGATGCCGGAAGCCGGCCCGGTAGGCCACGTGGTAGTCGGTCCAGGTCGGTTCGACGACGGCCACGGCGAGCGCGTCCGCCCCGTCGACCAGCGTCAGGTGCGCGGTCGCCCCGATGTCCTCGGCGAGCGAGCGCAGCGCCGGCAACGCGGCCTCCCGCACCAGCGGATGCACCTGCCGGCCCAGTCGTAGCACGCCGAGCCCGACCCGGGCGCGGCCGCCCAAGTCACGCCGTACCAGCGCGTGTTGTTCGAGGGTCGCGAGCAACCGGTACACCACGGTCCGGTTCACGCCCAGTTTGTTGGATAGCTCGGTGACGGTCAGCCCATGGTCCGTGTCGGCCAGGAGCTTGAGGACCCGCAGTCCTCGGTCGAGCGTCTGAGAGGTCTCCGCGGTCACGACGCCCACTCCTCCAAGTGGTGAGGTCGGCGGTCTCCGCGCGAGAGTGCGTCACCGAGTCCCGTCAGTGACGCGCAACAGAGGCCGCCGATCGGCCGGCGGTCCGGCCGGTGCCGGACCGCGTCGCTTCACGGCTGCGCTCCGCGGCGGCGCTGCCACGGGGCGTGTGCGTAGCGGGACAGTAGCGAAGCGGGTTCGCTGAGCGGAAGTCTCCGTCCAGAATCCGGGCAGTGACCGAGACGGAGTACCTCTGTTTGTCCTGATAAGGGCAGCGCGCCGGGCCCTGTCGCCGCAGCGCCCCGTCACTTCATCCGGGTGGCCCACTCCTGGACCTTGGCGATCCGCTGCCTGAGCTGGCCGGCCGTGGCCTCGGCGCTCGGCGGGCCGCCGCAGGTGCGCCGCAGCTCGGTGTGGATCACGCCGTGCGGCTTGCCGCTCTGGTGGACGTACGCGCTGACCATGGTGTTGAGCTGCTTGCGCAGCTCCATCATCTCCTTGTGCGAGACGACGGGCCGCCGCTCGGCGGGCAGCTCGAGCAGGTCGGCCTCGGCGTCCGGCTTCTTGCGGCTGTGCGCGATCTGCCGCGCCTGCCGCTTCTGGAGGAGGAGCTGCACCTGATCGGGTTCCAGGAGCCCAGGAATACCGAGGTAGTCCTGCTCCTCCTCGCTCCCCGGGTGGGCCTGCATACCGAACTCGGCGCCGTCGTAGAGCACCCGGTCGAAGACCGCGTCGGACTCCAGCGCCTCGAAGGCGAACTGCTCCTGCTCGCCGGTGTCCTCGTCCTGCTCCTTGTTCGCCTCCTCCATCTCCTTCTCGGACTCGGCGTACGGATCCTCCTCGCCGTCCTTCTTCGGCTTGTCGAGGGCGTGGTCGCGCTCGACCTCCATCTCGTTGGCGAAGGTGAGGAGGTCGGGGACGGTCGGCAGGAACACGGACGCCGTCTCACCCCGCCGCCTCGACCGTACGAAGCGGCCGACGGCCTGCGCGAAGAAGAGGGGCGTGGAGATGGTGGTGGCGTACACCCCGACCGCGAGCCGCGGCACGTCGACGCCCTCGGACACCATCCGCACGGCGACCATCCAGCGGTCGTTGCTCGCGCTGAAGTCGTCGATCCGCTTGGAGGCCCCGGCGTCGTCGGACAGCACGAGGGTCGCCTTGCTGCCGGTGATCTCGCGGATGAGCTTGGCGTAGGCGCGGGCGGAGTCCTGGTCGGAGGCGATCACGAGGGCACCGGCGTCCGGGATCCCCTTCCTGACCTCGGTCAGCCGCTGGTCGGCGGCGCGCAGCACGCTCGGCATCCACTCGCCGCGCGGATCCAGCGCCGTACGCCAGGCCTGGCTGACCGCGTCCTTGGTCATGGGCTCGCCGAGCCGGGCCGCGATCTCGTCGCCGGCCTTGGTGCGCCAGCGCATCTGACCGCTGTAGGAGAGGAAGATGACGGGCCGCACGACCCCGTCCGACAGGGCGCTTCCGTACCCGTACGTGTAGTCGGCCGCGGAGCGCCGGATCCCGTCGTTGCCCTCCTCGTAGGTGACGAAGGGGATGGGGTTGGTGTCCGACCGGAACGGCGTGCCGGTGAGCGCGAGGCGCCGCGTGGCCGGCTCGAAGGCCTCCAGACAGGCCTCGCCCCAGGACTTGCTGTCGCCCGCGTGATGGATCTCATCGAGGATGACGAGGGTCTTGCGCTGCTCGACCCGGTTGCGGTGCAGCATGGGCCGGACGCCGACACCGGCGTAGGTGACGGCGACGCCGTGGTAGTCCTTCCCGAGCGGCCCCGCGCTGTACTCGGGGTCCAGCTTGATCCCTATCCGCGCCGCCGCTTCCGCCCACTGCTTCTTCAGGTGCTCGGTCGGCGCGACCACGGTCACCTGCTGCACGACGTGGTGGTGCAGCAGCCAGGAGGCGAGCGTCAGCGCGAAGGTCGTCTTGCCGGCGCCGGGGGTGGCGACGGCGAGGAAGTCACGCGGCTGCTCCTGGACGTACTTCTCCAACGCCCCCTGCTGCCAGGCACGCAGCTTGCTGGCGGTGCCCCAGGGAGCGCGGCCGGGGAAGGCGGGAGAGAGGTGGTGGGAGTGCGGGGCGGCGGAGCTGGATGCGGTGGTAGTCACGGTCTCCGGTGCGGTGGTCGGGCGGCTCGGCTGTGAACGGCTGTGTACGTCTGTGACGGCTGGGCTACGTATGACAACCGGGCCACCCTACCGGCGGGCCGGGGGTGTCCAGGGGGTGGCGGGGGCAGGTCGGGGTGGGTGGGATCGAGGTCACATATCGTCGTGCAGAGCCCGCAGTCGGCCGGCGATCGCCCCTACGTCGTCCAGCGCGCCTGACGCCACTTCGATGACGAGCTTGTACGCCTCGTCCTGGTCGACACCGACCATTTCGGTGCCGTTGAAATCCAGGAACACGACCGTGCACATCCAGGCCATGCGCTTGTTGCCGTCCACCAACGGGTGGTTGACGGCGAGCGAGTGAAGCAGCGCGGCGGCCTTCTCGAAGAATTCCGTGTACGCCTCGACGCCGAACACCTGGGACTGGGGGCGGTGCACGGCCGAGCTGAGCAGCCCCAGATCGCGCACCGCGATCTCCTGTTCCCCACAGGCCAGCTCGGCGAGGTCCAGGACTTCCTGGACCGTGAGGTACTTCATCTACTCCCCCAGCCTCCGCAGCAGGTCCGCATGAGCCGCCGCGTACTTCGCCCCAAGGCGTCGCACCGAGGTCCGGTCCGCCTCCTGCTCCAGGTACCGGTCGATCGCCTGAAGCACTATGGCGTGCATGCTGCGCCCCTCCTCCTCGGCACGCACCCTGAGTGCTTCCTGCTGGTCTTCGCGCAGACGAAGGTTCATAGCCATACCACAATGGTACCGAATATGGGGCCACCGTGATACCACCCGCGCTTAATCGACCCGCAGCCGCCCCGCCACCCAGACCCCCGCCAGCGCCACCCCCGCCATCGGCAGGAACACCGCGGCGAACGCCGCCGGATGCGCGCCGGACGTCTCCGCGGCCGCGTGGCCCACCCTGCCGCCGCCGAGGGCCGCGAAGGCCGCGCCGCCCGCCGACAGGAGGACCACGTTGGACAGCCCGTCCGACATCTGGAGGGCGGCGGAGTTGGCGCCGGCCTCCTCCGGGGCGGAGAGCTGGAGCAGCAGCACGCTGGTGGAGGAGATCACCAGACCCATGCCGAAGCAGCCGAACGCCCAGGCCACGGCCACCGTCCAGGCAGGCACGGAGTGGATCAGCACGCTGGGCGCGACGGCGATCGCGGCGGCCACCAACACCATCCCCGCCACCATCAGCCGTTCCCGGTACGGCTCGACCCGCGCCCGGGACTGCACCCAGGACCCCACCGCCCACGTCACCCCGCCCGCCGCGAGGGAGAACCCGGCGAGCGTCGGCGACAGTCCCCGCTGGGTGACCAGCATCAGCGGCACGAAGGACTCGGCGGCGATGAAGGACCCCGCGGCGACCCCGCGCAGCAGCACGACGGAGGGCAGCCCGCGCGCCGCCCGGTACGTGCCGCGCGGCAGCAGTTCCCGTACGGTCCGCACGAGCAGCGCGGCGCCCGCGAGCGCGGGGAGCAGGGCGAGCGGGCGCAGGTCCTGGGCGGCGTACTGCAGCAGGCCTGCGCCGAGGGAGATGCCGAGGGCGAGGCGGATGCGCCGCCGGTCGACGGAGGCGTCCGCGCTCGAGTCCACCGGCCCGGAGGCCCGGCGCCGTATCTGGGGCAGCGCGAGGGCGAGCGGGAGGACGACGAGCACCGGGATCCCGACGAAGACCCAACGCCAGCCGAGCTGCTCGGTCACCGCACCGGCCGCCAGCGGTCCCACCACAGACGGTACGACCCAGCTCGCCGCGAACGCCGCCATGATCGCCGGCCGCAACCGCTCCGGGTAGGCCCGCCCGACGACGACGTACAGGGCGACGATCACCAGGCCGCCGCCCAGGCCCTGCACGGCCCGCCCGAGGACGAACACCCACATGACCCCGGCGGTCCCGGCCACCACGAGCCCGGCGGCGAACGCCCCGATCCCGCTCGTCAACGCCCCGACCGGTCCCCGCCGGTCCGACCACTCCCCGGCGAGCACCATCCCGAACAGGCTGGTCGTGAAGTACCCCGAGAACGCGAACGCGTACAGCCCCACCCCGTCCAACTCCCGCGCCGCGACGGGCATCGCCGTCCCCACCGCGGTCGCCTCGAAGGCGATCAGCAGCACGACGGACACGATCCCGACACTGAGCGCGCGATACGCCCGCCCCAGCACGCTCCCCTCGACGGCTCTGTCTGCGACTACGGCGTCACGCGGCTCCAGGACGGTCATGTCGGCCAGCGTAAGGTCCACAACCTCCGTTGACCCCTGTCGGGGGTCTCCTCTCCCCTCCGACCTTGGTCGTACGTCCCCCCGCCCCGTTCCTTTCATGAACGGCGTATGGCAGTCCCGTTGCAGCCCCGCCGGTCCCCTTGAGCCACCCGCCCACCCCGCCCTACGGTCATGACACCGACCACGGCCGTGTGCCCGAGTGGTTTAGGGACTCGCCTGCAAAGCGAGTTACGCGGGTTCGATTCCCGCCACGGCCTCAACCGCCTTACCAGGCAAAAGCAAAGGGCGGCACCCTCCCGGGGTGCCGCCCTTCGATTCGTCCGCCTCCGTTGCCGGAAGTGAATTCGAACCTAGTAGCGTGACGCGAATAAGCGTTCCAGCATTCAGCAACATACTTAACTTTCAGCACTGCGATCACTGATTTACCGAGAAAATGATGGAACTCGCCCCCCTTCGCCCACGTCATTTAAGACAGAACCCTTCGTGTCACGAAGGGTGAAGGGGAGGAACGCATGATCCGCATGCGCAGCTTGGCCACCGGAATTGCACTTAGCTGTGGGCTGCTCTTCACAGCGCCTACAGCAGAAGCGGACACCACGGTCACGGCTCAGCAGCAGTACCAGATAACCCTGGAAATGAGCGAGTGCGGGGTGATGTACCTGGGCACGTCTGGGACCTGCATCGTCAGCCTCCAGACCTGGATGAACTTCTCGACAGGCAGCCACCTGAAAGTCGACGGGCAGTACGGTCCCGCGACCCTGGCCGCCGTGAAGGACTTCCAGAGCAGCTTCGGCCGGTCACGCCACATCGCCCCGGACGGGCACTTCGGCTCTCGCTCTCGCGCAGCGCTCCGCGACTGGTACAACAGTGCGAGCGAGAACGGAAAGAAGGAACCCTGTGATATCAGCACCGGGCACAACTGCGATCCCGGTGAGGCCAAACCAGGGCTCGGGGTGGGGAAGTGGCAAAAATGGACGGCCTGCACTGTGACGGGCAGGCTCGCCGGTCGTTTCGCCCCGGCCGTCAGCGTATTCTGCGTCGTCTTCATCTGACGCTCCCGGTCTGACGCTCCCGGGCGGCCCTGGGCCCGAGCATCCACTCCTTTTCGATTCCCGCCACGGCCGGCCGTTCGGTGTCGGGGTCAGAGGACCCCGCCTGCCTCGTCCTGGAAGGCCTCGGTCCAGTAGTGCCAGTCGGCGGTGGTCGTGGTGGCCGTGGGGTCGACGGCGGTGAGGACATCGAGCATGGTCGCGGCGAGCTGGTCATAGGCCTCGGTGGACAGTTCGTGGGCCAGGGCCCGGTCGATCGTGCGTTCGCGGTGGTGGAGCCAGAGGGTGAAGGCGAGGGTGGAGACGTCCGTGTTGAGCGGGTAGAGGCCGGCCTCGGGCTCGCTCCAGTTCAGGACCTCGCCGGTCGCGCCGTCCACCACCAGGCTGTTGTCCTCGACGAGGTGGCCGAGGCGTATCAGGTGGTCGGCGCGGGGCGGGAGTTCGAGCGGGGACGTGGTGCCGGGGCGCTCGTCCGCCGCGTACTCGGCCAGGGTCTGGAGGGGGACCTCCGTGTCGACATGGAAGAGGACCGTCTGCTCGGGCAGCCCCGTCTCGCGCAGGAAGCGGCGGGTCGGCTCGTGGGTGAGGGTCGACGGGAAGTCGACGTCCTCGAAGCGGGCCACGCGCCCGTGCCCGAACTCCTCGTCCAGGAGGCGGGCCGGGACGTCCAGGGTGAGGCCGGAGCCGGTGCCGGGGCCGGTCGCGAGGGCGAGGGGGCGGATCAGCGCCGCCGCCTTCCAGTACGGGGGGACCTGGCCGTCGGTGCCCTCCTCGAACAGGGCCAGGAGCTGCCGGGAGGCCTCGGCCGCCGCCTTGGCCCCATAACGGCCGGCGAAGGAGGCGAACTGGCCGCGCAGGTCCGCCAGTTCCTCGGTGACCGCCGCGAAGCGCACCAGCGCCTCCAGGGAGGGCGCCAGGGGGCGGCTGTCCATCAGCTCGAACAGGTACGCCGTGCTGATCTCGCCCGTGCCGCCGTCGAGGAGGATCGACTCCGCGTCCATGCCGAGCGGGGCGAGGAGTTCCCCGATCACCAGCCGGTCACGCAGGTCCACCGGCAGGTCCGGGCCGTCGGCGTCGGTGGACTGCGCCACCGTGCGCAGGCCGCTCGTGCGCAGCGCCGAGAACGTCAACAGGGCGCTGCCGGACGGCAGTCCGGGGCCGGTCAGCCGGCGTCGCGTCGGCGCGTGGGTGACGTACGGACCGAGTTCGTCCTCGGTGAGTCTGATCGCCCCGACGGCGGTGTCGGTCGTGCACATTGCTTCCCCCGCATGTGTTCCCTCACATGAGCTTTCGTCGTGGAGGGGCGGTCGGGCCGCCGTTCCCCCACTGCCCAGAACACTACGCCCCGCCACTGACAACGCCCCGGAATTCCTCAGAAGCCGGAGTTCGTCAGCAGGACGAGAGGTCAGGACGACGACGGGGCGCTCAGCGCACTCTCGCCCGTTCCCGTCCCGCGAGGATCGCCTCCACCGTCTCCCCCACGGTGAGGCGCGTGGTGTCCAGCCACAGCCCGAGGCGCGGGGTCGCCTCCCGCAGCCCCGCGTCCAGGTCGGCCACCGTCCACACCCCGTACCCCGTCTTGGCCCGCCCGGCCTCGCGCTCCGCGACCGCCTCGGGGCTCGGCACCAGGACGACGACGTGCAGGGGGCGACTGCGAAAGAGGTCGACGTACGCCGTCAGCTGCTCGCCCAGGACGACGTCCTGCACGACGGCCGTGAAGCCGGCCTCCGCGTACGCGTCCGCCGTCGCCGCCGCCAGCCGGTAGCGCAGGCGGAGTTGGGCCTCGGCCTCGACGTCGGCGCCGGGGACGTAGTCCTCGCGCCCGGACACGATCATGCGCCGGAAGACGTCACCCCGCACGTGAGCCGCGCGCGGCAGCGCCTCGGCGAGCGCCTGCGCCACCGTCGACTTCCCGGCGGCCATGATGCCGGTGATGACGACGACGCCCCGCACCGCGCGTGGCCTACTGGGCGGTGACCACCGCGGCCTGTGGTCGGATCGGCAGGCGGTTGACGGGGCGGCCGGTCGCCGCGCGGACGGCGGAGGCGATGGCCGCGGGGGACGTCACCACCGGCACCGCGCTGACCGCCTTCGCGCCGAAGGGGGCGACCACGTCGCGTTCCTCGACGAGTTTGACGATCCGGATGTCCGGGGCGTCCAGGGCCGTCGGCAGCGCGTAGCCGGTGAGGTCGGGGTGGCGGACCAGCCCGCGCGCGGTGCGCAGGTTCTCCGTCAGCGCGATGCCCACGCCCTGGGTGACGCCGGCCTCGATCCGGGCGGCCAGCTGGGCGGGGTTGAGGACGCGGCCCACGTCCTGGGCGAGCGCCAGCTCCACCACCCGTACCGAGCCGAGTTCGATGTCGACGTCGACGACCGCGCGGATCGCGCAGAAGGCCATGCCCACGAAGGCGTCGCCCTGGCCGTGCTCGTCCAGCGGCTCGGTCGGGTGCGGGCGGCACTGGGCGGTGGCCCATAGTTCCTTGCCGTCCATCGCCTCGGTGACGGTGGTGGACAGCACGCCGTCGTACGAGGTGATCTTGCCGTCGGTGATCTGCAGCAGTTCGGTCGACATGCCGAACTTGTGCGCGAGGGGCTGCAGGAGCTGGGTGCGGACCATCTTGGCGGCCCGTTCGACCGCGCCGCCGGAGACCCAGGTGTGGCGGCCCCGGCAGCCCGCGCCGGCCGGCGGCTGGTCGGTGTCGACGGGGGCCACGTGCACCTCGTCGATGCCGAGCGTCTCCTGGACGATCTGCCGGGCGAGGGTGGTGAAGCCCTGGCCGGTCTCGACGGCCGCGCAGAGCACGGTCGCCACGCCGTCGTGGACCTTCACGGTCGCCGTGGAGACCTCGTCGGCGCCCTCGGCGCCGAGCATGTGCACCATGCCCAGGCCGTAGCCGACGCCCCGGCGCACCGCGCCCGGTTCGCCCGCGCCCTCGGGGCCGCCGGGCAGCAGCCACTCGTCCTCGGGGGTGTCCTTGGGCAGGGCGGGGAGGGGGAAGTCCCGTACCGCCTGCAGGAGTTCGGCCACGGGGGCCGGGCAGGTCACGGTCTGGCCGGTGGGGAGGACGTCGCCGGTGGCCATCACGTTGCGCAGGCGCAGTTCGGCCGGGTCGAGGCCGAGCTTCTTGGCGAGCTTGTCCATCTGCGCCTCGTAGGCGGCGCAGACCTGCATCGCGCCCTCGCCACGGACGTGGCCCGAGGGCGGGTTGTTGGTGCGGACGGCCCAGCCCTCGATGAAGGCGTTGGGGACGACGTAGGGGCCGCAGGCGAAGCCCACGGCGGCCGCCAGGGCCTCGGCGGAGGTGTCGGCGTACGCGCCCGCGTCGAGCAGGATCTGCGCCTCGACCTTGACGAGTCTGCCGTCGCCGTCGGCGTGGTGGCGGTAGCGCAGCAGGGTGGGGTGGCGGTGGGTGTGGCCGAGGAAGGACTCCTCGCGCGTGGCGGTGAGTTTGACCGGGCAGCCGGTCTTCAGGGCCAGGAGTCCGAGCGGGATCTGGAAGCCCTGGTCCTCGCGGTCGGCGGTGGCGCCGGGGACGCCGGTGACGACGATCTTGACGCGCTCGGGTTCCAGGCCGTAGCAGGCGGCGGCGGTGTCACGGTCGGCGTGCGGGTCGGTGGAGGCCAGGTAGAGCTCCACGCCGCCGTCGGGACGCGGGACGGCGAGGCCGGCCTCGGCGCCGATGGGGGCCGGGTCCTGACGGCCGATGCGGTAGAGGCCCTCGACGACGATCTCGCCGGTCGCGTCCGGGTCGCCGTGGCGCAGCGGGATGTGCCGGATCAGGTTGCCGTCGGGGTGCAGCGGCTCGGCCTCGAAGGCCTGTTCGGGATCGGTGACGGGGTCGAGGATCTCGTACTCGACCATGATGGCGGCGGCGGCCATGCGCGCGGTGTCGGGGTGGTCGGCGGCGACGGCGGCGATGTGCTCCCCGTGGTGGCGCACGACCTCGGAGGCGAAGACGGGGCGGTCGGCCGTGCCGCGCCCGAGGCGGGCCGAGCCCGGCACGTCCTCGTGGGTGACGACGGCTCGCACGCCGGGCATCTCACGCGCGTGGGAGGTGTCGACGGACACGATGCGCGCGTGCGCGTGCGGGGAGCGCAGTACGGCCGCCCACAGCAGGCCCTCGGCCCACAGGTCGGCCGCGTACGGGAAGGTGCCCTCGGTCTTGGCGCGGGCGTCGGCGGCCGGCAGGGAGGCGCCGAGGCCGTGCGGCAGTGGCTCGGGGGCGGGTGCTGCCTCCGCGGTGGTGGTCGCGGTGGCGGCTTCGTTGCTCACGCCTGGCCTCCGTCCGGTCCGTACGCCTGGTCGTGCGACCCCATGGGGCCTGGGTTCATGGCTCCGGGTGACTCGAACGCCGACAGGTTGACGCCGCCGGCTCCCGGACCCGCCTGGTGAGGAATACGCGGCTCGTCGCCGTCGTGTTCGGCGGCCTCGGCGACGGCGTGCGCCTCGCGTTCGGCGACGACCTCCTTGACGGCCTCGACGACGCCCCGGTAGCCGGAGCAGCGGCACAGGTTGCCGCACAGAGCCTGGCGGGTCTCCAGTTCGGTGGGCGCCGGGTTGCCCTCCAGGAGGTCGTGCACGGTCATCGCCATGCCGGGCACGCAGAAGCCGCACTGCACGGCGCCGCACCGGGCGAGCGCGCGCTGCACGTCCGAGGGCTGCCCGTCCTCGGCGAGGCCCTCGACGGTACGGACCTCGCTGCCGGCGGCGGTCACGGCGGGGACGAGGCAGGAGGCCACGAGCCGCCCGTCGACCTGCACGTTGCACGCGCCGCACTCGCCCTGCGAGCAGCCGTCCTTGGCGCCGGCGAGCCCCAGCCGCTCCCGCAGCACGTACAGCAGCGACTCGCCGATCCACGCGTCGGAGACGGGACGCTCGACGCCGTTGACGCGCAGGACGTAGGAGGCGAGGGGGTGTTCCTCGCCGGGGGGCTGCGGGGACGGCTCGTCCGGGGTGGCGTCGGGGTCGGGGTGGGCCGAAGCGTGGGCGGTGTCGGGGCCGTTGGAAGGCTCCGCGGCGGCGGCGTCCCCGCCCGCGCCCTGCCCCTCGGTCACGGCCTGCGCGGCCCTCGCGGCCTCCACGGCCCCCTCAGCGGCCTCCGCGGCCCCGCGGGCACCCGCGGCCACTCCGGCGGCCTCACCGGCGCCCTGAGCGGCCTGTGAGGCCGCTACGGCGGCGTCGGTGGCGGACCGGTAGGGCTCGCCGGGGTCGCCACTCACGTGGTGCCCGTCCGGGTCCCCTGCCGCGTGGGAGCGCTCGTCGTCCCCGGCGTCGAAGTCCCGCGCGGGGGTGGCGTACTCGGCAGCCGGCGACGGCGTGCCGTGCGCCTGCCCGGTGCCGTGGGCGCGCTCGGTCGCGGACGGGTACGGCGGCCGGTCCCCGCCCGTGGGCGTGTGGCTCTCGGTGCCGGAGGGCTCCGGTGCCCGCCCGCCGGGCTGAACGCCGGTGCCCGGCGCGGGCTGTTCGTGCGCGTGCCCGGGGTCGTCCTGCGGGGCGTGGCCCGTCCCGGCGTGCGCGTCCCGTTCCTGGCCGGGCAGCGTGCCCGTCGCCGCCTCGTGGGGACGGCCGGTGCCGTCGTCGGCGCCCGGTGTCCCGTTCTGCGGCTGATCCCAGGGGCTGCCCACAGCCTGCGTCGCCCAGGGCGCCGGGGCGCCGCCGGGGAGGGTGGCGGGAGGGGTGCCGCCCCACTGCTGGACCAGGGACGACGTGGTGAACTCGCCCGACTCGTCGGGGAGGTCGCCGTCGGCCACGGGAATCGACCACTGGCCGGTCACGTCGTGACCCGGCGCGGGGGTGGGCGTGTGTCCCGTCGCCTGCGACTCGTCGAAGGTCCACTGCTGGGTGGTCCCGGGGTTGTACCGGAAGCGGTCGTCGCCGGCGGTGTGACCGCCCGCGTTCGGGTCGGGCCACTGGGAGCCGTCCGCGGGGGCGCCCCACGCGCCGTTCGCCCCCTCGTCGGACCCCGCGCCGGGCGCTATCGGCGGGGGCACGTACCCGTGCCCGCGCGCGGCGAGCGGGCTGTCGGAGGCGGCCAGGAGGGCGTCGATGCCGCCTTCGGGGAGCTTCACGAAGGCGGTCGCGCCGTCGTCGTAGTCGCCCTGCGGCAGCGGGTCCCAGCGTCCGCCGCTCCTGGGCGTGCCCTCCGCGTGCTGGTCGTCGGTCACGACAGCGCCCTCCCCAGTGCTCGTCGGGCCAGCGCGGCGACGGTGCGCCGCAGATGCAGTACGGCGGGCGGAAGCGGCTGGACGGTGCCGTCCGCCTCGGGAACGGGGTCCGGGATGCAGGCCGCAGCGACGTACTCGCCGAAGGCGTGCAGCGCCTCGGGCACGATCGTGCGGTTGTTGTCCCAGTCGATGAGCCGGGCGACCCACTGCTCGGCGTCCAGGGGCCGCAGCGGCATCGGCGCTATGGCGCCGACGGCGCAGCGCACCCCGCGCCGGGCGGGGTCCAGGACGAGCGCCACGGAGGCCGTCGCGCGGCCCGGCCCGGTGCGTCCCGTCGCCTTCAGGAAGACCTGCGGCGCGTGCAGCAGCGGCACGCGCACGTAGCCGATGAGTTCGCCGCCGCGCAGCATGTCGACGCCGGCCAGCAGGTGCGACACCGGGATCTCCCGGCGGGCTCCGCCCTGGCCCGCGATGATCAGTGTCGCCTCCAGGGCGGCCAGCACCGGCAGCGCGTCCCCGGTGGGGGCGGCCGAGGCGATGTTGCCGCCCAGGGTGCCCGCGTTGCGGATGTGCGGCGGGCCCGCGGCACGCGCGGCGGCGGCGAGCGCCGGGATCAGGGCCGCGAAGTCGGGGCGGCCCATGCGCGCGTGGGTGAGGCCCGCGCCGAGCAGCGCGTGGCCGTCCTGGTACTGCCAGCCGCGGATCTCGCTGATGCGGCCGAGGCCGACCAGCGCGGCGGGCCTGAGCTGCCCGGAGTTGACGGCGGCCATGAGGTCGGTGCCGCCCGCCACCGGCACGGCGGTGGGCACGGCGGCGAGTGCCGCCACGGCCTCGTCCAGCGTCGTGGGCAGCGTGACGGCCTGCGCCGCCTGCGGTGCGTGCGTGGTCAAACCGGCTGCCCCTTCCCGCTGCCCCACCTGGTCCCACCTGTGTTGCCGTACGGTACGTGCTGACAGGCCGGACGTGGCAACTCTGGCACATCTTCGGGGCACCCGAAGACGGGGGTCCAGTAGGCGGCATTCGCCCCTCTCACCAGGGAGATGGTCCGTTTTCGCACGGCATCGGCGATGCGCGCGAATTGGCACTCTTCGGTGATGCTTGCGAGGTTTTTCCGCAGCCTGTTCGGGACGTGCGGCCACCCGTTCGCGGACTACCTGTTCGGGGGCGTGCCCTCGATCGGGCGGCCGAGGACGCCGGGCCGCCGCTGCCACGGAAGCGGCCCGGAAGGCGGCCGGTAACCGACGCCCAGGGCGTCCAGACGCCGGTAGTGGACGGCCATCCGCCGCTCGAAGTCGGCGAAATCCCGCTCCTGCGAGGCCGGCAGGGAACTCCACGCGACCTCGGCGAAGGCCACGAGGCGCGGGAAGGTCTGGTAGTCCACGCGCGCCTGGTCCTCCATCACCTCGGTCCACACGTTGGCCTGCGCGCCGAGGACGTGCCGCGCCTGTTCGGGCGTCAACTCCGATGGAACGGGCTCGAAGCGGAACACGTCCTCCAGGGTGCGGACGTAGGCGATGGGGACCGGCTCGTCGTCGTCCACGTCCTGCCGGTAGTCCAGATACACGTGCTGTTCGGGGCACATGACGACGTCGTGCCCGGCCCGCGCGGCGGCGACCCCGCCGGCGTAGCCGCGCCACGAGGACACGGCCGCGCCCGGCGCGAGGCCGCCCTCGAGGATCTCGTCCCAGCCGATGAGCCTGCGCCCGCGCGCGGTCAGCCACTTGTCGAAGTGTCCGATGAACCAGGCCTGCAGACCGTCCTCGTCACCGACGCCGAGTTCCGCGATGCGGGCCTGCGCGGTGGGCGAGCGCCGCCACTGGTCCTTGAGGCATTCGTCACCCCCGACGTGGACGAACCGCGAGGGGAAGAGGTCGAGCAGTTCCTCGAACACGCCCTCGTAGAAGCGGAGGGTGTTGTCAGTGGGGGCCAGTACGTTGGGAGAGATTCCCCAGTTGTCCCAGACGCAGAGGGCGGTGGTGTCGATGACGTCCGTGTTGCCGAGCTCCGGGTACGCGGCGATGGCGGCCTGCGAGTGTCCCGGTACGTCGATCTCGGGGACGACGGTGATATGCCGCTCGGCGGCGTAGGCGACGATCTCCCGGATGTCGTCCTGGGTGTAGAAACCGCCGTGCGGTCTCTCGTCCCACAGCGGCGAGGCGCGGTGGCCGATTTTCGTGCGGGCGCGCCATGAGCCGACCTCGGTCAGCCGGGGGTACCGCTCGATCTCGATGCGCCAGCCCTGGTCGTCCGTCAGGTGGAAGTGCAGGACGTTGAGTTTGTGCGCCGCCATCAGGTCCAGGTAGCGCAGGACGCCGTCCTTCGGCATGAAGTGCCGGGCCACGTCGAGCATGAGGCCGCGCCAGCCGAAGCGGGGGGCGTCCTCGACGATCCGGTGCGGGACCACGTGCCGGGCCCCGGGCCGGAGCGGGGCGCGGCGGAAGGCGTCGGGGCCGAGCAGTTGACGGAGGGTCTGCGCGCCCCAGAACACCCCGGCGGGAGAGCCGCCGCGGATCTCGACGCCCCGGTCGGTCACGGCGCTCAGCCGGTAGCCCTCGGGCTCCAGGGAGTCGTCCAGGCACAGCCGTACGGAGTTGTGGGCGTCCTCGGGCCCGGCGGGAAGCGGCAGGCCGAGCGCCGCGCCGAGGGTGGAGCGCAGCCAGCGCTCGGTGTCCTCCGTACCCGGCGCCGCCCACAGTGCCGTGCCGGCATCCAGCTCGACACCGCGGCCCACCGGCCCTTCGACGGCGACCGGCGCCGGAATCAGCCCACTGTCCGAAGCAAGGTCGGTCAGGTCGTTCAGGTCGGTCACGTCAGTCACGCGAGTCCTCACGAAGGGTCGTTGCAGCATGCGCAATGGACATTCCACCCTGCACAACCAAGGCTAGGGATTACGGGACCCCGCCCACAAGAGGTCTCGACCACTTCGTGACACACGAAGGCCCTCGGAGCGCACCCAGGCGCGCCCCGAGGGCCTCCCACGCGTCAGACGGACGGGGCTACTTGCCGTCCTTGCCCTTGTCGCCGCCGCCGGCACCCATGGAGTCGTAGATCTCCTTGCACATGGGACACACGGGGTACTTCTTCGGGTCGCGGCCCGGCACCCACACCTTGCCGCACAGCGCCACGACGGGGGTGCCGTCGAGGGCGCTCGCCATGATCTTGTCCTTCTGGACGTAGTGGGCGAAGCGCTCGTGGTCGCCGTCGCCGTGGGACACCTGCGGCGTCGGCTCTACGAGGGTCCCCGTACCAGTCCCGCGCTCGGGCTCAAGAGTGCTCATAAAGGCCAAGGGTACTGAAGCCCGTACGGATCAGTTGAGCGAAGGGTCGTCCGGGTAGGTGGCCACCATCGCGAGTTCGTTGCGCTGGCGGCGCAGCACCTCGCGCCAGAGTCTCTCCGGGGACGGCGAGGAGACGTCGCCGGGTTCCGACTCGACGACGTACCAGGCGCCCTCGACCAGTTCGTCCTCCAGCTGACCGGGGCCCCAGCCCGCGTACCCGGCGAAGATCCGCAGCGAGCCGACGGCCGAGGCGAGCAGTTCGGGCGGGGCCTCCAGGTCGACCAGGCCGATCGCGCCGTGCACCCGGCGCCAGCCGAGTGGCGCCCCGTCGACGGACGAGCCGCCCGGGATGACGGCGACCCCGAGGGCCGAGTCCAGGGACACCGGGCCGCCCTGGAAGACGACGCCCGGTTCACCGGCGAGGTCCCCCCAGCCCTCGAGGATGTCGCCCACGTCCACGGGGGTCGGGCGGTTGAGGACGACACCGAGGGAGCCCTCCTCGTCGTGGTCGAGAAGGAGCACCACCGCACGGTCGAAGTTCGGGTCCGCCAGGGCGGGCGTTGCCACGAGCAACCGCCCTGTGAGCGAGGACACCTCGGTCATGCCAGACATGATCCCGCATCTTCCCCGGGAGTGGGGAGGCAATCGGCGCAAGGAGGGGGAATGCAGCTCAGGGCGGACAGAGGCACGGGCGGGCGCACAGCAGGACCGGTGACCCCATGTGCCCGGCGGTGAACGGCGCGTGTTGTGACAGACCTATGACGTCGCTGGGCGGTACTCGGGCTTCCAGAAGGGGGGTGGGCGGCGATTACCCTTTCCCTTCTGGCCCCTGCCCCACTCATCGGAACGCGAGATACATGACCGTCAACGACGATGTCCTGCTTGTCCACGGCGGAACCCCGCTGGAGGGCGAGATCCGTGTCCGCGGTGCGAAGAACCTCGTGCCCAAGGCCATGGTCGCCGCCCTGCTGGGCAGCTCTCCGAGTCGCCTGCGCAACGTTCCGGACATCCGTGACGTGCGGGTCGTACGCGGGCTGCTGCAACTGCACGGGGTGACGGTCCGCCCGGGTGAGGAGCCCGGCGAGCTGGTGATGGACCCGTCGCATGTCGAAAGCGCGAACGTCGCTGACATCGATGCCCACGCGGGTTCTTCCCGTATCCCGATCCTCTTCTGCGGTCCGCTGCTGCACCGTCTCGGCCACGCCTTCATCCCCGGGCTCGGCGGCTGCGACATCGGCGGCCGGCCGATCGACTTCCACTTCGAGGTGCTGCGGCAGTTCGGCGCGCGGATCGAGAAGCGTGCGGACGGGCAGTACCTGGAGGCGCCGCAGCGGCTGCGCGGCACGAAGATCCGGCTGCCGTACCCGTCGGTGGGCGCCACCGAGCAGGTGCTGCTGACGGCCGTCCTCGCGGAGGGCGTGACGGAGCTCTCGAACGCGGCCGTGGAGCCGGAGATCGAGGACCTGATCTGCGTCCTGCAGAAGATGGGCGCCATCATCGCGATGGACACCGACCGGACCATTCGCATCACCGGTGTGGACAGCCTCGGCGGCTACAACCACCGCGCGCTCCCGGACCGTCTGGAGGCCGCGTCCTGGGCGTCGGCGGCGCTGGCGACCGAGGGGAACATCTACGTCCGCGGTGCCCAGCAGCGCTCGATGATGACGTTCCTGAACACCTACCGGAAGGTCGGCGGCGCCTTCGAGATCGACGACCAGGGCATCCGCTTCTGGCACCCGGGCGGGCAGCTGAAGTCCATCGCGCTGGAGACGGACGTGCACCCGGGCTTCCAGACGGACTGGCAGCAGCCGCTCGTCGTCGCCCTCACGCAGGCCACGGGCCTGTCCATCATCCACGAGACGGTGTACGAGTCCCGGCTGGGCTTCACCTCCGCGCTGAACCAGATGGGCGCCCACATCCAGCTCTACCGCGAGTGCCTGGGCGGCTCCGACTGCCGCTTCGGCCAGCGCAACTTCCTGCACTCGGCGGTCGTCTCCGGCCCCACCAAGCTCCAGGGCGCCGACCTGGTCATCCCCGACCTCCGCGGCGGCTTCTCCTACCTCATCGCCGCCCTCGCCGCCCAGGGCACGTCCCGCGTCCACGGCATCGACCTGATCAACCGCGGCTACGAGAACTTCATGGAGAAGCTCGTGGAACTGGGAGCGAAGGTCGAACTGCCGGGCAAGGCGCTCGGCTGAGCACCCGCCGCGACGTGACTGCCGGCAGGGACAGCATCCCGCCCGGCTGGGGGTCCGGGGGTCATCCCCCGGATAGACACAGCATGGAGAAGCTCGTGGAGCTCGGGGCGAAGGTGGAGCTGCCGGGCAAGGCGCTCGGGTAGCAGTTGTTGCACTAACGCCGATGGGGCGGCCACCCGAGTCCGGGTGGCCGCCCCATCGGCGTTAGTGGAGAACTGCGCGACCGGCCACGGCGGTCCCGTCGGCCGAGGGGCGGCCCGCAGTTGCCCGGCGCTCGAAGCGGAGCGCTCAGTTACCCTTGGCGGCTTCCTTCAGCTTGCTGCCCGCCGAAACCTTGACGCTGTAGCCGGCCGGGATCTGGATCGGGTCGCCGGTCTGCGGGTTGCGGGCGGTGCGAGCGGCACGGTGGGTGCGCTCGAAGGTCAGGAAGCCGGGGATGGTGACCTTCTCGTCGCCCTTCGCGACGATCTCGCCGACCGTCTCGGCGAACGCGGCCAGAACGGCGTCGGCGTCCTTGCGGGTCACCTCGGCGCGGTCGGCCAGCGCGGCCACCAGCTCACTGCGGTTCATGTTCTTACTCCCGTGTCTAACTTGCCGTTGAGGCGTGCCACGCGGCGGAGCCGCATGTTAGGCGCTGTAAAGTCCGATGCGCTCGCGCCCAGGGACGCATCCTGCCCCTACCTGCGGCGGGAAAGCCAATCCGGCACCCGTGGGAGTCGCTAGAACACCCTTGGGAGTCACACGGAAGGCCTGCGCGTGCCCGCCACCCTAGAGGGCGGCCGACGGCCCGTGGTTCCGCGACGCGCCGACGGCGGGGGCCACGGTGGCGATGCTCACAGCGCGCCGGCTCCACAGCCCCTGCACAGTACGTCACGGCTACGACACCCGAGCCGCACCCTCGACGCTACGCCATCCCTACGACAGCGCGCCCGCCGCCTTCGCGGCCTCCCGCACCGCGCCGGCGACGGCGCCCGCGACCTTGTCGTTGAAGACGCTCGGGATGATGTAGTTCGGGTTCAGCTCGTCCTCGGTCACCACATCGGCCAGGGCCTGCGCGGCGGCGAGCATCATCTCGGTGTTGACGGTGCGGGACTGGGCGTCCAGCAGGCCGCGGAAGACGCCCGGGAAGACCAGCACGTTGTTGATCTGGTTCGGGAAGTCGGAACGGCCGGTGGCCACGACGGCCGCCGTCAGACGGGCGATCGCCGGGTCGACCTCGGGGTCGGGGTTCGCGAGCGCGAACACGATCGCGCCCTCGGCCATGGCGGCCACGTCGTCGCCGTCCAGCACGTTCGGGGCGGAGACGCCGATGAAGACGTCGGCTCCGCGAACGGCTTCCTTCAGGGTGCCGGTCAGGTTCTCCGGGTTGGTGTTGTCGGCGATCCAGCGCAGCGGCGAGTCGCCGGGGGCGTCCCGCAGGTCCTCGCGGCCGGTGTGCACGACACCGTGGATGTCGGCGACGACGGCGTTCTTCACGCCGGCGGCGAGCAGCAGTTTGAGGATGGCCGTGCCGGCCGCGCCGGCGCCGGACATGACGACGCGGATGTTCTCGATCGCCTTGCCCGTGCAGCGAAGTGCGTTCTTCAGGGCGGCGAGCACGACGATCGCGGTGCCGTGCTGGTCGTCATGGAAGACGGGGATGTCGAGGGCCTCGCGCAGCCGTGCCTCGATCTCGAAGCAGCGGGGCGCGGAGATGTCCTCGAGGTTGATGCCGGCGAACCCGGGGGCGATCGCCTTGACGATCTCGACGATCGCGTCGGTGTCCTGGGTGTCCAGGCACAGCGGCCAGGCGTCGATGCCGGCGAACCGCTTGAAGAGGGCCGCCTTGCCCTCCATGACGGGCAGGGCGGCCTTGGGGCCGATGTTGCCGAGGCCGAGCACGGCGGAGCCGTCCGTCACGACCGCAACGGAGTTGCGCTTGATGGTGAGGCGGCGGGCGTCCTCGGGGTTCTCGGCGATGGCCATGCAGACCCGGGCCACACCGGGCGTGTAGACCATGGAGAGGTCGTCACGGTTACGGATGGGGTGCTTGGACTGCATCTCGATCTTGCCGCCGAGGTGCATGAGGAAGGTACGGTCCGAGACCTTGCCCAGGGTGACGCCCTCGATGCCGCGGAGCTTGGTGACGATCTCGTCGGCGTGCGCGGTCGAGGTGGCCGCGATGGTGACGTCGATCCGGAGCTTCTCGTGTCCCGAGGCGGTGACGTCGAGGCCGGTCACCGAGCCTCCGGAGGACTCCACGGCGGTGGTGAGCTGCGAGACGGCGGTTCCGCTCGCGGGCACCTCCAGCCGGACCGTCATCGAGTAGGAGACGCTGGGCGCCGTTGCCATGGCCGACTTCCTCTTCCGCTCAGGTTTGCTGCGCGGTGTCTGCGCCGGTCATCCCCGCCGACCTGTTTTTCTGCTGGGGGTCCGGGGGTTACCCCCCTGGGAAGACGCAGCCACCGTGTGACGCTGGTATGCCGTCCGATGGTCGCACCTACTGCCGGGTAGGCGTTAGCCGCGCTGGATTGCGATCGTTTTGTTCATAACGCCAAGAGGCCCACGCCACATGGGCGCGGGCCTCTCGGTTCGTTCAGTGACACCGACCCGCCATGCTCGCCTCGCGGCAAGTGGTCGCTCGTAGCGACGAAGGTTGGGCCCGGGGGCGTGGATCGGGCCGGTGTCACACCCAGGCTAACAAACAGATCCCGTAAGGCCATTCCCCGACCGAGAGTTCATCCGCTTCTCATCCTCGGACCAGGCGGAGGAGCTAGTCCCGGAGCAGGTCGGGTACGCCGTCCGGGTCGGGCTGGTCGCGTTCCCCGGAGACGATCGTCAGCTGCTGGGTGGCGCGGGTGAGGGCGACGTAGAGCACGCGCAGGCCGGCCGGGGACTCGTCGGCGATCTCCGCCGGGGAGACGACGACCGTCGCGTCGTACTCCAGGCCCTTGGCCTCCAGGCTGCCGAGGGCCACCACCCGGTCGCCGAGCCCGGCGAGCCAGCGCGCTGCCTCCTCCCGGCGCTGCATGGCGACGACGACGCCGACGGTGCCGTCGACGCGGTCCAGGAGCCGGGCCGCCTCCTCGCGGACCGTCTGTGCCAACGACTCACGTACGACCCTGAAGCGTGGCTCGACGCCGGTGGACCGTACGGCCTTCGGGGGCTGGGAGCCGGGCATGGCGAGGGCGAGGACCTTGGACGCGAGTTCGGCGATCTCGGCGGGGTTGCGGTAGTTGACGGTGAGTTCGAAGCGGCGCCGGGGGCGGGTGCCGAGGGCCTCGTCGCGGGCCTCGGCCGCCTCGTCGGGGTCGGACCAGGAGGACTGGGCGGGGTCGCCCACGACCGTCCAGGTGGCGTGCCGGCCGCGGCGGCCGACCATGCGCCACTGCATCGGCGTGAGGTCCTGCGCCTCGTCGACGATGACGTGGGCGTACTCGGTGCGCTCCTGGGCGAGGCGTTCGGCGCGTTCGCGCTGCGACTCCTCGCGCACCGGCATCAGTTCCTCGAGGCCGGTGAGCTGGTCGAGCGGGTCGAGTTCGCGCTTCTTGCGGGGGCGGGCGGGGACGCCGAGGACCGCCTGGAGCTCGTCGAGCAGGGCGATGTCGTGCACGGAGTACCCGTCGCGGCGCAGGGAGCGGGCGACGCGGCGGATCTCGCCGGGGTTGAGGATGCGGCGGGCCCAGCGGCCCAGGCGCCGTTCGTCGGCCATGGCGGCGAGGACGGCCTTCGGGGTCAGCTCCGGCCACCACGCGTCGAGGAACTCGGTGAAGGAGTCCTCCGAGGTGATGTCCTCGTCGAAGGAGGACCGCAGCTCGGCGGCGAGTTCCGGGTCGCTCTGCCGGGCGCCCGCGCCGGACCGCGCCCACAGGGCGTCGAGGAGGAGCTTGCGGGCGCGGGGGCGCAGCAGGTTGACGGGCGCGGTGCCGCCGAGGGCCGACTGGCGGATGTGGCCCAGTTCGGCGGCCTGCAGCTCCAGGCGGCGGCCGAAGGCGACGACGCGCAGCCGGGAGGGCGGGCCGGCGGGGGTCTGGGCGGACGTGTCGTCCTCGCCGAGGGCGAGTTGGCGCGCGTCTGCGGTGCCCGTCCCGGCGGTGGACGCGCCCGGTCCCAGTTCCAGGGCGCCCCGCGCCGCCTTCCGCAGCACCTTCAGCATGCGGGAGGAGCCCTTGGCGCGGGCCGTGGACGGGGAGTCGTACAGCGTGGCCTCCGCGCCGTCGACGAGGGAGCCGATCGCGCGGATGGCGACCTGGCCCTCCTCACCGAGGGAGGGCAGGACGCCCTCGGTGTAGGCGACCAGCAGGGGGGTCGGGGAGACGATGAGGATGCCGCCCGCGTAACGGCGCCGGTCCTGGTAGAGGAGGTAGGCGGCGCGGTGCAGGGCGACGGCGGTCTTGCCGGTGCCCGGGCCGCCCTCGACGTACGTCACGGAGGCGGCGGGGGCGCGGATGACCAGGTCCTGTTCGGCCTGGATGGAGGCGACGATGTCCCGCATGGTGTGGCTGCGGGCCTGGCCGAGCGCGGCCATCAGGGCCCCGTCGCCGATGACGGGCAGTTCGTCGCCGTCGAGGTAGGCGGTGAGCTCCGGGCGCATCAGGTCGTCCTCGACGCCCAGGACCCGGCGGCCCTTGGAGCGAATGACCCGGCGCCGTACGACCCGGCCGGGGTCGACCGGGGTGGAGCGGTAGAAGGGGGCCGCGGCCGGGGCCCGCCAGTCGATGACGAGCGGCGCGTACTCGGCGTCGAGGACCCCGATCCGCCCGATGTGCAGGGTCTCGGCGATGTCGGCGGTGTTGTCGTCCCGTACCGCGCCCTCGGCGGGTTCCACGGCGGTGTAGGCGCCGTCGGGTCCCTTCTTCCCGTCCTTGCCGAGCAGCAGGTCGATCCGGCCGAAGAGGAAGTCCTCGAACTCGTTGTTCAGCCGGTTCAGGTGGATCCCGGCGCGGAAGACCTGGGCGTCCCGCTCGGCGAGCGCGCCGGGCGTGCCGACCTGGCCGCGCTGGGCCGCGTCGTTCATCAGGAACTCGGCCTCGTGGATCTTCTCCTCGAGCCGCCGGTACACCCGGTCGAGGTGTTCCTGTTCGACGCTGATCTCCCGGTCACGACGTGAGTCGTGATCCGGGCCGACCGCGGTTTCCTGCTGAGCCTGAGCGGCCACCGGGCCCCCTTCTGACGTGCTGGGCAGCCGTCAACCGTACGCGAAGGGGACCCGTCAAAGCTACGCGGACCACGCGTGGATCTCGGCCGAGACCTACGCGTTGACCTGGACGAGCTTCTTGCCGTCGAAGGTCATGACCTCGAAGTGGTCGATCTCGTTGGGCTGGAAGGCGGCGCCGCCCTGCGCGTACAGGGGCTGCTTGGCCTCCTCCACCTTGGCGTTGGGCATGCCGTAGCCCCAGGTGGGGACCGACCAGGAGGACATGGTCTCGCGCTCGCCGTTCTTGCCGACGGCGATGAGCGAGCACTTCAGCGGGCCCTTGACGTTGCTGAGTTCGACGACGCCCCAGGTGCCCCAGTCCTTCTTCTCCATCGCCACGGTCGCCTGGACCTTGGTATTGGCGTCGGTCGCCGACACCTTGTCGGAGATCTGACCGAAGGCCGCCTTGGCACCGGCCGCCAGCGGGGTGGCGCTGGTGCCGCCCGAGCTGCCGCCGTTCACGGCCATGACCGTGAGCGGACCGCCGATGATCAGCGCGGCCGCCGCCGCGACCAGGTAGAAGCCCTTGCGGCGCTTCACCGCCCGGCGCTCGGCGACCTCGTCGACCAGCTTCTCCGCGAGCCGTGGGCTGGGCCGTGCGGAGAGCGACTCGCCGATCGCGGGCGTGCCGGTCCCCGGCAGGTCCGCGAGCGCCGCCAGCATGGGTTCCATGCCGGCCAGCTCGTCGAGTTGCTGGGCGCACCATTCGCAGGTCGCGAGATGGGCCTCGAAGGCGGTCGCCTCGGCGTCGTCGAGGATGCCGAGGGCGTAGGCACCGACCGTTTCGTGCTCGCTCGGGCCCGGAGATCCCATCATGGGGCCAGACATACCCGAACCACCCGTTCCGAATCCACCGTAAACACTCATGCCGTCACCCCCCGCTCCTCCAGAGCCAGCTTCATCGACCGCAGGGCGTAGAACACCCGGGACCGCACGGTTCCGCTGGGAATGCCCAGCGTCTCGGCCGCCTCGTTGACGGTACGCCCCTT
Organism: Streptomyces sp. NPDC101152; assembly: GCF_044768275.1. Lineage (NCBI taxonomy): Bacteria > Bacillati > Actinomycetota > Actinomycetes > Kitasatosporales > Streptomycetaceae > Streptomyces > Streptomyces sp. NPDC101152. The sequence continues at coordinate 303,601 of NZ_JBIWPO010000004.1, forward strand.
GAAGTACGTCTCGACGAGTACCTCCCGGTGGGCCGGGGTCAGGTCGTCGAGCGCGTCGGACAACGTCATCAGCCACAGCGCCTTGTCGATCTCGTCCTCCGCGGGGATGACCTCCAGCGGCGACGGATCGACCTCCTGCGGCCGGGCCTGCCGGCTGCGGTGGCCGTCGATGACGATGCGGCGCGCGACCGTCACCAGCCAGGGGCGTACCGATCCGGTCGCTCGATTGAGCTGGCCGGCGTTCTTCCAGGCACGGATGAGCGTCTCCTGGACCACGTCCTCGGCGCGCTGCCGGTCTCCGGCGACCAGGCGCAGTACATAAGCAAGGAGAGGTCCGGCGTGCTCCCGGTACAGGGCACGCATCAGCTCCTCATCAGGTTCCGAGGGCTGGGACATGCGATGTCGGGCCCTCGATCCACGTTCATTGGCCACGACGGAATCCTTGCGCACGCCCACCTCCGATGTCCGGGGGTTCCCCCGTTCGGTCGCTCGTGCACAGGTACGGATGCGGTCCCCGTCATGTTCAAAGCGGCGCGACAGTTTTCTTCGGGGTGTCGTGACGAGAGGGACATGAGAGCACATTCCCCCCGCGCGATCTTTACATCTCCGCCATAACGGCAAGATCCGGCCAGTTGCCCGAGAGGGGTCGGAGGCAAACGGGATGTTGTCGAAATCACTTCGACAACATCATGCCCCCCACTGCGCACAAGGCGCATTCCGGACGTTCAGGCGCGCGCGAGCGCCGCCCTGCGACGGTGCCGGGCCACCCGTTCGCGGTTCCCGCAGACCTCGCTGGAGCACCAGCGCCTCCTGCGCCCCCGGGACGAATCGACGTAGAAGATCGGACAGTTGTCCCCCTCGCACTGCCGCAGTCCGGCCCTGGCGACGGGGTCGGTGAGCAGTTCGACGGCGTCCCGCGCGATCGCCCCGAGCAGTTGCGCGCACCCCGGCGGACCGTCCAACTCCCTGACGAGCGCCCCGTCCGCACGCCGCACGGCGCGCGGGGCCGGGGGCGCGGTCCGGGCGATCTCGTTCACCCGGCCGAGCGCGACGTCGTACGCGGGCCGGTGGACGGCGGCCGACACGCCGCGTACCAACTGGCCGACCCGTCCCCGCAGTTCACGGAACTCGACCAGCCAGGCCGGGTCGGCGTGCGCCAGGGACGTGCCCGGCGGCACCAGTCCCGCTCCCACGATCCAGGCGCAGAGCACCTCGAGGGAGTCGAACCGTTCCTCGGGATGCGTGGTCGCCAGGAGGTCGAGACAGATCCGCCCGGCGTCGAACCGCAGCTCGAAAGGGACCGTGGCCGTACCCAGTGCCATGTGCCTGTCACCGCCTGGGGCTGGGGTGGGGAACCGTTCCTCTTACAGTGCCTGCCCGCTCGCGCCGCCGGAACCCCTCGTACCGCCGAGGTGGCCTGGCCGACCACGGCCTCCCCGTCCGGTGTACGGCCGTACCGCGGTCCGCTGGACGGCCGTACCGGTCAGGTGTCGGCGTACTTCGCGTCCGCCGCGGGATCCAGGGCCAGTCGGTAGCCCCGCTTGACCACCGTCTGGATCAGCTTCGGCGCCCCGAGTGCCGTGCGCAGGCGGGCCATGGCCGTCTCCACCGCGTGCTCGTCGCGGCCGGCTCCCGGCAGGGCGCGCAGCAGCTCGGAGCGGGCCACCACCCACCCCGGCCGCCGGGACAGCGCCCGCAGCAGGGACATCCCGGCGGGCGGCACCGGCTTGAGGTCGCCGTCGACGAGCACCGCGTGCCCCCGGATCTCCACCCGGTGCCCGGCGATGGGCAGGGTCCGCGCCCGTCCCGGGAGCTCCTGGCACAGCAGTTGCACAAGCGGCCCGAGCCGGAACCGCTCCGGCTGGACGGTGTCCACACCCCGGGCCTGCAGCGGCAGGGCGGTGACCGGCCCGACACAGGCGGGCAACACGTCGTGGTGCAGGGCGGCGAGCAGTTCGGCCAGCAGCCCCCGCTCCTCGGCCCGGTTCAGCAGGGAGGCGGCGGCGGGCGCGCTGGTGAAGGTGAGCGCGTCCAGGCCCCGCGAGACGGCGGCGTCCAGCAGCCGGTCCATCGGCCCGAGGTCCTCCGGCGGCATCCACCGGTACACGGGCACCCCGACGACCTCGGCGCCGGCCGCCCGCAGCGCCTCCACGAACCCGGGCAGCGGCTCACCGTGCAGCTGGACGGCGATACGGCGCCCCTCGACGCCCTCCTCCAGCAGCCGGTCCAGCACCTCGGCCATGGACTCGCTCGACGGCGACCACTCCTCGGTGAGACCAGCGGCCCGTATCGCCCCCTTGACCTTGGGCCCGCGCGCGAGCAGCTCGACGGCCCGCAGCCGGTCCAGCAGCGGCTCCCCGAGGCCCCAGCCGTCGGCGGCCTCGACCCAGCCCCGGAAGCCGATGGCGGTGGTGGCCACCACCACGTCCGGCGCCTGGTCGATCAGATCCTTCGTCGCCGCGAGCAGTTCGCTGTCGTCGGCGAGGGGCACGATGCGCAGGGCGGGTGCGTGCAGGACGGCGGCTCCCCGTCGCTGCAGCAGAGCGCCCAGCTCGTCGGCCCGGCGCGCGGCCGTGACACCCACGGTGAAACCCGCGAGTGGGCCGTGCTGACCGGGCGCCGGTGCCTGCTGTTCGTCGTACATGGCTCTCGTCCCGAACTCGAGTCGTCGTACATGAGGTACGGCGGTACCTGCATGCCGAACGAGCCTGTCAACGGTGCGTGACAGGCTCGGTTCGGCTTCATGTCGCCGGTGTTACGTCACACCTCGGCATAGCTGAGCTGCGGCTTGGCCTCTGAGGCGGCCGTGGCCGGAGCGTTCGCGGCCGAACGTCGAAGGTATACGGCCCAGGTCACCGCGAAGCAGAGGGCGTAGTAGGCGAGGAAGGCGACGAAGGCGCCCGTGCCGGAGTGGTAGGAGAGGAAGGACTGGCGGAAGGCCATGTTGATGCCGACGCCGCCGAGCGCGCCGACCGCACCGATGAGGCCCATCGAGGCTCCGGAGAGCCGACGACCGTACTTGGCCGCCTCCTCGCCCTCCAGGCCCTTGGCGAGCGCCTTGTTCTGGAAGATGCCGGGGATCATCTTGAAGGTCGATCCGTTGCCCACACCGGCGAGCGCGAACAGGGCGACGAACGCGACGACGAACAGGGGGAGCGACTTCTGCATGCTGGCGACGACCAGGACGGCGGTGGCCACGGCCATGCCGATGTAGTTGTAGAGGGTGATCTTCGCGCCGCCGTACTTGTCGGCGAGCCAGCCGCCCACGGGCCGCACCAGCGAGCCGAGCAGCGGGCCGATGAAGGTGAGGTACGTCGCCTGCAGCGGCGTGCGGCCGAACTGGTTGGTCAGCACCTGGCCGAAGGCGAAGCTGTAGCCGATGAAGGAGCCGAACGTCCCGATGTAGAGGACGGACATGATCCAGGTGTGGGCGTCCTTGGCCGCGTCCTTGGCGGCGCCGGTGTCGTTCTTGACGTTCTCGATGTTGTCCATGAACAGCGCGGCGAGGACGGCGGCGACGACGATGAGCGGGATGTAGATCCCGAGCAGCACGCGCGGGCCGCCGCTCGCGCCGATGACGGCGAGGGCCACCAGCTGGATCGCGGCCACGCCGATGTTGCCGCCGCCGGCGTTCAGGCCGAGGGCCCACCCCTTCTTCCTGAGCGGGAAGAAGGCGTTGATGTTGGTCATGGAGGAGGCGAAGTTGCCGCCGCCGATGCCGGCCAGCAGGCCGATCCACAGGAAGGTGTCGAACGACGTCCCCGGCTTCATGACCGCGAACGCGGCGACGGTGGGGATGAGGAGGAGACTGGCCGAGATGATCGTCCAGTTCCGGCCGCCGAAGATCGCGACGGCGAAGGTGTAGGGGACGCGGACGACGGCGCCGACGAGCGTGACCATCGAGGTCAGCAGGAACTTGTCGGCCGGGGTCAGCCCGTACTTCGGCCCCATGAAGAGCACCAGCACGGACCACAGGGTCCAGATCGAGAACCCGATGTGCTCGGAGAGTACGGAGAAGAGGAGGTTCCGCTTGGCGATCTTCTCCCCCGTCTCCTTCCAGAACGTCTCGTCCTCGGGATCCCACTGCTGGATCCAGCGGCCTCCCCTGCTGGGTGCGGGGGCTGTACTAGGGGCTGTCATGACGCCTCCACGGTGCTCCGGGGCTCGGTCGTGCTTGGGGCAGATGAGCGGTGATGAGTCCCGAAGGTAGGGAGGCGGCGTTTCCGCCCTGTGGCACTGGGTGACCGCAAGGGAACGTTGCTCTCACCCGGCGAGGGGACGGGATGAGAGGTTCTGCGCTCGTAGGTTACGGGGGGCTCTTGGCAAGGCGGGGGCGACGGTGAAGTCAGGGGGCGGGCCTGGAGACCGCGGTGAGGTCGATGTCGATGCGAAGGGGACGGAGAGCTTGAGGCGGTCGTGGAAGATGCCCATGAGCCCTTGACATGCTCCTCGCCCTGACGGGCGAGGATTCTGGCTTCCTGTTTCTTCGCGCTGTGCCGGGATCACTCACGGTCTTACCGGCGCTCCGCAGGCCGATACCGCCAGTCCGGCGGCCCTCTTCACGTTGATCGCGGCGTTCGTGTCCCGGTCGTGGACCGTGCCGCAGGCACCACAGGTCCACTCCCGCACGTTCAGGGGCTTGGGCCCGTCCTTGACGCCGCAGGCGGAACAGGTCTGGGAGGTCGGTTCGAACCGGCCGATCTTCACCAGGGTGCGCCCGTACCGCTCTGCCTTGTAGGTCAGCATGTGGATGAACGATGCCCATCCGGCGTCGTGCACGGACTTGGCCAGCCTGGTACGCCCCAGTCCCGCCACGGACAGGTCCTCCACGGCGATTGCTTGGTTCTCGCAGATCAGCCTGGTGGAGAGCTGGTGGTGGAACTCACGGCGGGCGTCAGCAACCTTGGCGTGGGCGCGGGCGGCCTTCAGGCGGGCCTTGGCCCGGTTCTTCGATCCCTTCCGCTTGCGGGCCAGCTCCCGCTGGGCCTTCTTCAATTCCTTCTCCGCACGCCGCAAAAAGCGCGGGGAGTCGATCTTCGTGCCGTCGGACAGGACGGCGATGGGGGTACCCCTCTGGGGGAGGGTGAGGCCGAGGTCGATGCCGATGGTGCTGTCGGTCTCCGGCATGCGGGCCGCGTCGGCGGCGGGGTCGGTGTCGATGACGAAGGACGCGAAGAATCTGCCCGCGGCGTCCTTGACCACGGTGACCGAGGACGGCGGGGCGGGCAACGGGCGCGACCACCTCACCTTCACCGCACCGATCTTCGGCAGGCTCAACCGGCCCCCGCTGGTGATGCCCCAGCGGGCATGGGCGGTGAACCGGACCGACTGCCGGATGTCCTTGCTTGACTTCAACCGCGGTGCCCCCACCTTCGGGCCCTTGCGGAGACCTTTGACGGAGGCGAAAAAGGCACGGTAGGCGGCCTCGGCGTCCCGCAGGGACTGCTGCACCGACGAGACCTCGCCCAGCCAGGACCGCTCCTTCGTCCGCTTCGCCTCGCTGATCAGCTTCCGGGACAGCTCACCGGCCGTCGGGAACGGCTGCCCGGCCTTACGAGCGTCCTCACGGCCCGCACGGTGTCGTTGAACACGACCCGGGCACACCCGAACGCTCTGGCCGAAGCGGCCTGTTGAGCGGCATCGGGGCACAACCTGTAGCTGTAGCGGAGCTGCATGACGATCACACTAGTGCCGCGGCAGGCAACGTTTGCCCGGTAAGGAGCGGCGTCCGGGGCGTCCTCTCGGCGTGCCGGACGAAAGCCCTCGTACTGGACGTACTTGGGGTTTCGGCCGGTGCGGCGAGAGGGCGTGCCGGGCGTCGCGACGGGGCAAACGTTGCCTGTCGCGGCACTAGGCACCCCGACCCGTGTCGCCATCCAGAACATGTGCGTGAGCCGTCACCGTCACGAGCGGGGGTTGGCTCCGCCGGAACGACACCGCGACTCCAAAACCACCCCGGCCCACGCATTACCGTCAGCCCCTCCGCCTGGGCGGCCTTCCTCTGCCGCGCCACGGCGCGCCAGGCAGGCTCAGCACCGGAACAGCTCCCCGTCGGCGGACGGAATCCAGCCGTCCGCCGGGCGGCGTAGCCAGCCCTCCGTTGACGACAGCTCCGTCGCCGCGTGTCGAAGCGCGTCGAAGGCCGGGTGGGACAGACCTCTGCGCCAGACGAGGGACACCGGGGACAGGGGGACGGGGGCGGTCAAGGGACGCAGGACTGTGCGGGACAGAGGTGGGAAGTCCGTCACGGCGAGGACCGGGTGGCGCAGTTTGGCCATGATCCGCTCGAACTCCTCGTCGCCGACGGCCAGGGGCGCGGGTGGGGCGACGGCTATGCCCCGGCCGTCGAACAGGCGGTGCGCCAGGTCCGTCCACTCCGGGGTACGGGGGTTTCCGGCGCCCGCGTACACCGTCTCGCCGGCCAGCGCGGCGAGCGGCACCGCGGCCAGGGACGCCAGGTGGTGGTCGTCGGGCAGGATGACCGCCATGGGTTCGTAGCGGACGGGCTGGTGTTCCAGGCCGGCCCGTAGTGCCGGGTCGAGTCCCGCGAACCGGCCGAAGGACGCGTCCAGGCTCCCGGCGAGCAGTTCCTGGGCCGCGCCGGTCAGTCCGCTCTCGTAGCGGGCCATCAGCTCGTGGCCGGGGGCGAGTTCGCGGGCCCGGTGCAGGACGCGGCGGCCGGTGACCAGGCCCGGCGAGTTCAGGTCGACCAGCAGCGGGCGGGCCTGCCCGAAGGCGCCGAGCAGCGCGTCCTGCGCCGCGAGCACCCGGCGCGCGTACGGCAGCAGTCGCTCGCCGTCGGCGGTCAGCGCCACCTGCCGGGTGCTGCGGACGAACAGGTCGGTCCCGAGCTCCCGTTCCAGCCGCCGCACGTCCCGGCTGAGCGCCTGCTGGGCGACGTAGAGCCGGGCGGCGGCGCGGGTGAAGTGCAACTCCTCGGCGACGGCGACGAAGGCGCCCAGGAGGCGGGGGTCGAGGTGGCGGGACGTGGGCATCCGCAGAATTTACAACGGGGGTGAGTCAATCCGGCTTCGGTAGGTGTTGGACCCGGTGATCACAACGGGGCGACCGTGGTGGGCATGCCGCAATCGACTCCCCACGACGCCCCGTTGTTCACCGTCACCGCCGACACGCTCGTCGTCGTCGACTTCAGCCCCCGCACACGTCCCCCCGGTCCCTACCGCCGTCTCCTCGCCGTCCCCGGCGCCCGTGCGTTCACGTTCGGGAATCTGCTGGCCCGGCTCCCCATGGGCATGTTCAGCGTGAGCGCGGTCGTGATGATCGCCGGTGCGCGGGGTTCGTACGCCCTCGCCGGTGCCGTCACCGCGACCGGCCTCACGGCCACCGCGCTGGTCGCGCCCTGGATCGCGCGGCTCGTGGACCGGCACGGGCAGGCCCGGGTCGCCGTACCGGCGACGGCGGTCGCCGTTCTCGGCTCCCTCGCCCTGCTCCTGTGCGTGCACTACGGCGCCCCGGCCTGGACCCTCTTCGCCGCCCACGCCGCCACCGCCACGACACCCAACACCGGCGGCATGGCCCGCGCCCGCTGGAACCACCTGCTCAGCGGCGACGAACGGGCCCTGCACACCGCGAACTCCTTCGAACAGGCCGCGGACGAGGCCTGTTTCATGCTGGGCCCGGTGCTCGCGGCCTTCCTGTGCGGGACGTTCTTCCCGGAGGCGGGCACGCTGGTCGGGGCGGTGCTGCTGCTGACCGGCATGCTGGTGTTCGCCGCGCAGCGCTCGACCGAGCCGCCCGTCCGGCGCCGTACCGCCGCCAGGTCACCGCTGCGGAGCCCGGGGATGCCGCCGCTGCTCGCCGTCTGTCTGGCGACGGGCGCGGTGTTCGGGTCGACGGAGGTCGTCACGATCGCGTTCGCGGACGCACATGGTCATCGTGCGGCGGCGGGGGTCGTGCTCGGGCTGCAGGCGGCGGGGTCCTGCGGGGCGGGGCTGGCGTTCGGGGCGATGAGGCCGGGCGGGTCCGCCGGCCGTCGCCTCGCGTGGTGCCTGGCCGCGATGACGGGGCTGCTGACCCTGCCTCTCCTCGCCGCCTGCCTCGCCGGCTCGCTCCCGCTGCTCGGGGGCGCCCTCCTGATCGCCGGGACGGCGACCGCGCCGATGATGGTCACCACCATGACGCTGGTGCAGCGGCGCACCCCGCCCGGACGCCTCAACGAGGGCATGACCCTCGCGGTGACCGGCCTGCTCGGCGGGATCGCCTGCGGCTCGGCGACCGGCGGCTGGGCGGCGGACCACCTGTCGGCGGCGGCCGGTTTCGGCGTACCGGTTGCGGCGGCCGCGCTGGCGCTGACGATCTCCCTCACCACACGCACTTCGAACAGCAATTCCTGTCAGATGCGTTGACGCGCTCACAACCCGCACCTACCGTCCTCCGTCGAAGCGCTTCGACGCCAGGCATCGAAACGATTCGACAGTTACCCATCCGACTCCTGCGGAGGCACGGGATGTTGACGGCACGAAGGCGTGTGACGACGGTCACGGCCGCGCTCCTCAGCGGGGCGCTGCTGCTGACCGCATGCGGCGGCTCGGACAGCGGGTCCTCCGACGCCAAGACGCTCAAGCTCTGGCACTACGAGGGCCCCGACAGCGCGATGGGCGTGGCCTGGAACGAGGCGATCAAGGAGTTCGAGGCGAAGCACCCGGGCGTGAAGGTGAAGTTCGAGGAGAAGGGCTTCGAGCAGATCCAGAAGACGGCGCCCATGATCCTCAACTCCTCCGACGCGCCCGACCTCATGGAGTACAACAAGGGCAACGCGACCGCGGGCCAGCTGTCGAAACAGGGCCTGCTGACCGATCTGACGGCGGAGGCGACCAAGCGCGGCTGGGACAAGATGCTCAGCCCGGGCGTGGCCACGACCAGCCAGTACGACACCAACGGTGTGATGGGCTCGGGCAAGTGGTACGGCGTGCCCAACTACGCCGAGTACACGATGGTCTACTACAACAAGGGCCTGTTCAAGAAGTACGCGATCGCCGAACCGAAGACGTTCGACGAGCTGACCGCCGCCATGGACAAGTTCGTCGCCAAGGGCGTCACCCCGCTCGCCAACTCCGGCGCCGAGTACATGGCCCAGCAGTACCTCTACCAGCTCGCCCTCTCCAAGGCCGACCGCTCGTGGGTCGACAAGTACGAGCTGTACAAGGGCAAGACGGACTTTCACGACGCGGCCTGGACGTACGGCGCGACCACCTTCGCCGACTGGGTGAAGAAGGGCTACATCGGCAAGAACTCGACCAGCACCAAGGCCGAGGACGCGGGCGTCTCCTGGATCCAGGGCAAGGCGCCGATCCTGTTCTCCGGCAGCTGGTGGTACGGCCGCTTCCAGCAGGAGGCCAAGTTCGACTGGGACACCACGCTGTGGCCGGGCTCGAACCTGACGCTGGGCTCCGGCGGGAACCTCTGGGTGGTCCCCAAGAACGCCAAGAACAAGGACCTGGCCTACGACTTCATCGACATCACCATGTCGAAGAAGATCCAGAACCTGCTCGGCAACAAGGGCGGCATCCCGGTGGCCGCCGACACCAGCGCCATCACGGACCCCAAGTCCAAGCAGCTCATCGACAACTTCAACACGGTCAGCAAGCGTGACGGCCTCGCGTTCTACCCGGACTGGCCGGTCAACGGCTTCTACGACACCCTCGTCTCCGAGACCCAGAAGCTGATCACGGGCAACGAGAAGCCGGACGCCTACCTGTCCAATCTGCAGCAGGCCTACGACAAGGGTGCGCCGACGAAATGACGGTCACCGTCGAACGGGGTGCGCGGGCCGTCGGCAAGGATCCGCACGCCGGCCCGCGCCGCCCCCGTACCCGCGACTCGTACGCCCTGTTCCTGCTGCCCGGTGTCCTCGCCTTCACGGCGATCATCATCGTTCCGTTCCTGATGAACACGGGCGTGAGCTTCACCGAGTGGCAGGGCGTCGGCAGCCCCAAGTGGACCGGGCTCGCCAACTACCGCGCGCTGATGGACGACTCCGAGTTCTGGGCGTCCTTCCGGCACAGCCTGTTCATGGTGATCGCCATGGCCGCCGTGCCGACGGTGCTCGGCCTGGTGCTGGCGGCCGCCCTGTTCGACTTCGTCGGCAAGCACTTCGGCAGCAAGATGGCTGCCGTCCTGCGCGCCTGCTTCTACCTCCCGCAGGTGCTGCCGATCGCTGTCGCCGGCATCGTGTGGAGCTGGATCCTCGCGCCGGACAACGGCTCCCTCAACGAACTGCTGAAGGCGGTGGGGCTGGGGTCCTGGCAGCAGGACTGGCTCGGTGATCCGGACATCGCGCTGTACAGCGTCATGGGCGTGATGGTGTGGGTCCAGATCGGCTTTCCGCTGGTCGTGTTCATGGCCGGGCTCCAGCGCGTGGACCCGCAGCTGTACGAGGCCGCCGAGCTGGACGGGGCCGGCTGGTGGCGGCGGTTCTGGCACATCACGCTGCCGCAGATCCGGCCGGAGATCTACGTCGTGCTGACCTGGTGCACGATCGCCGCGCTCAAGGTGTTCGGGGCGGTGTACGTGCTGACCAAGGGCGGTCCTGGCGGGGCGACGGACGTGCCGTCGTACTTCTCCTTCACCACGTTCTTCGAGAAGACGCAGGTCGGCTATGGTGCGGCGATCTCCACGATCCTCACCGTGATCATCCTGCTGCTCTCCCTCGGCCTGCTGAGACTCCAGACCCGCAGTGAGGAGGGGGACCGCGCATGACCACCGCCCTGCGCCGCTACCCGGTGCTGATCGCCCTGTGCATCGCGGCCCTCTTCATGGTCGTCCCGTTCCTGATCGTCGCCGTCAACGCCGTCAAGTCACCGGCCGAGTACTCCGAGCACGGCCCGCTGAGCCTGCCCCAGGGCCTGTACCTCAATGGCCTCAAGGACTTCTGGCAGCGCGTCGACTACGGGCAGAAGCTGTTCAACTCGGTGCTGATCAGCGGCTCGGTGGCCGTCCTCGCGGCCGTCCTGTCGGTGCTCAACGCGTACGCGATCGGCATCGGACGGATCAAGGGACGCACCTGGGTCCTGGCCTTCTTCGTGCTGGCGAACATGCTGCCGCAGGAGGCGCTGGTCTACCCGATCTACTACCTGAGCAAGCAGGCCGGTCTGTACGACACCCGGCTGAGCGTGATCATCGTCTTCACGGTGATCCAGGCGGCCTTCGGCACGTACCTCCTCTCGTCCGTCCTCGGTCAGTTCCCGCGCGAGATCATCGAGGCGGCCCGGATCGACGGCGCGAACAAGTGGCAGGTGCTGTGGCGGATCGTCGTGCCGGTGAGCCGGCCGACCATCGGCGTGCTGCTGGTCTTCTTCTTCATCTGGACCTGGAACGAGTTCCTGCTCCCCCTGGTCATGCTGATCTCCAACGACAACCAGACGGTGTCGGTGGCGCTCGGCGTCCTCCAGGGCCAGCGCCTGATGGACGCCACGATGACCAACGCGGCGGCGCTGCTCGGTGTGCTCCCGGCGATCGTGTTCTTCCTCGTCTTCCAGCGGACCCTCACCCGCGGCATCGCCGTCGGTGCTGTCAAGTAAGGACCCCCACGTGAAGTTCACCGATGGTTACTGGCTGCTGCGCGAGGGCGTCACCGCGGCCCACCCCGTCGAGGTCCTCGACGTCACGGCCACGGACAGCTCGCTGGAGATCCACGCGCCGACGCAGCCCATCCGGCACCGCGGCGACCTGCTGAAGGGACCGGTCGTGACGATCAGCGCGCACACGCCGATGCCGGACGTCATCGGCGTCACCTTCACCCACTTCGAGGGCGAGCAACCACGAGGTCCTGAATTCGAGCTGCGGGAAGAGGAGTTGAGCCCGCAGGTCTCCTACGACGAGGAGCACGCGACGCTGACCTCCGGCGCGCTGTCGGTCCGGGTGGCCCGCACCGGCACCTGGCACGTCGACTTCCTCGCCCAGGGTCGCACGCTCACCTCCAGCGGCCCCAAGGGCATCGGCATCATGCGGGACGCGACCGGCGCCCACTATCTGCGCGAGCAGCTCAACCTCGGTGTGGGGACGAGCGTGTACGGCCTCGGTGAGCGGTTCGGGCCGCTGGTGAAGAACGGCCAGGTCGTCGACATCTGGAACGCCGACGGCGGCACCGCGACCGAACAGGCGTACAAGAACGTCCCGTTCTACCTGACGGACGCGGGCTACGGCGTGTTCGTCGACCATCCGGGCAAGGTCAGCTTCGAGGTCGGGTCGGAGGCGGTGTCCCGGGTCCAGTTCAGCGCCGAGACACAGGAGTTGACGTACTACGTCATCTACGGGCCGAGCCCGAAGGAGATCCTGCGCAAGTACACGGCTCTCACGGGGCGTCCGGCGTTGCCGCCCGCCTGGTCGTTCGGGCTGTGGCTGTCGACGTCGTTCACGACCTCGTACGACGAGGAGACGGTGACCTCGTTCATCGAGGGCATGCGGGAGCGCGAACTGCCGCTGTCGGTCTTCCACTTCGACTGCTTCTGGATGCGGGAGTTCAACTGGTGCGACTTCCAGTGGGACCCCAGGGTGTTCCCCGACCCGGAGGGCATGCTGGCCCGGCTGAAGGAGCGGGACCTGCACATCTGCGTGTGGATCAACCCGTACATCGCCCAGCGCTCCCCGCTGTTCGCTGAGGGCAAGGCGCTCGGGCACCTGCTGAAGCGGCCGGACGGGAGCGTCTGGCAGTGGGACATGTGGCAGCCGGGCATGGCGCTGGTCGACTTCACCAGCCCCGCCGCCCGCGACTGGTACGCGTCGAAGCTGGAGGCACTGCTCGCGCAGGGCGTCGACTGCTTCAAGACGGACTTCGGCGAGCGGGTGCCGACGGACGTGGCCTGGTCCGACGGCTCGGACCCGGAGCGGATGCACAACTACTACACCTACCTCTACAACCGGACCGTCTTCGACGTGCTGCGCAAGCACCGCGGGGAGGGCGAGGCGGTGGTCTTCGGGCGGTCGGCGACCGTGGGCAGCCAGAAGTTCCCGGTGCACTGGGGCGGCGACTGCGAGGCCACCTACGAGTCGATGGCGGAGTCCCTGCGCGGCGGGCTGTCGCTCGGGCTGTCCGGCTTCGGGTACTGGAGCCACGACATCGGCGGCTTCGAGGGGACGCCGACGCCCGAACTGTTCAAGCGCTGGCTGGCGTTCGGACTGCTGTCCTCGCACAGCCGGCTGCACGGATCGTCGTCGTACCGGGTCCCGTGGCTCTTCGACGAGGAGTCCGTGGACGTCCTGCGGGAGTTCACCCGGCTGAAGCTGAGCCTGATGCCGTACCTGTACGAGGCCGCGCGCACCGCCCACGCGGAGGGCGTGCCGGTGATGCGGGCGATGGTGCTGGAGTTCCCGGACGATCCCGGGTGCGCGCACCTGGAACGGCAGTACATGCTGGGGCCGGACCTGCTGGTTGCGCCGGTGTTCAGCGACGAGGGGGACGTCAGCTACTACGTGCCCGAGGGCACCTGGACCCACTTCCCGAGCGGACGGACGGTGACCGGGCCGCGCTGGGTGCGGGAGCGGCACGGCTTTCTGAGCGTTCCGCTGCTGGTCAGGCCGGGCGCGGTGATCCCGGTGGGGGCGGTGCGGGACCGGCCCGACTACGACCACGCCGACGGGGTCACGCTGCGGGCGTACGGACTCGAACGCGGTGCGCAGGTCACGGTGCCCGTCGGCGAGGTGACCTTCACCGTCGTCCGCGAGGGGAACACGCTGCGGGCCTCGTGCAGCGATCCGGTGGCGCCGTGGAACCTGGCGGCCGGGGAGCGGACGGCGGCGGCGAAGGCGGGCACCGGGTTCCTCTCGCTGGAGCTGGGCTGATGGTGAAGATCACCGATGTGGCGCGGCAGGCCGGGGTCTCCCCCAGCACCGTGTCCTACGCGCTCAGCGGCAAGCGGCCCATCTCCGAGGAGACCCGGCAGCGGGTGGAGGCCGCCATCCGGGAGCTGGGCTACCGCCCGCACGCGGGCGCCCGCGCCCTGGCCAGCAGCCGGTCCAACGTCCTGGCGCTCGTCATCCCCTTACGCACGGGCATCCACGTCCCGGTCGTCATGCAGTTCGCGGTGTCCGTGGTGACGACGGCACGGCGCTACGACCACGACGTGCTGCTGCTCACCCAGGAGGAGGGCGAGGAGGGGCTGCGGCGGGTCGCGGACACGGCGCTGGTGGACGCGCTGATCGTGATGGACGTCCAACTGCACGATCCGCGGCTGCCGTTGCTGCGCTCGCTGGAGCGGCCGTCGGTGATGATCGGGTTTCCCGCCGACGCGGAGGGGCTGACCTGCATCGACCTCGACTTCATGGCGGCCGGCGAGGCGTGCGTGGAGCATCTGGCGCGGCTGGGTCACCGGGTGGTGGCGCTGGTGGGGTCGCCGCCGGAGGTGTACGTACGGCAGACCGCGTTCGCCCAGCGGGTCGTCCAGGGCTTCACCGCGGCAGCCGATCGCTCCGGGCTGTCCTCCTCCGTGCACCCGTGTGAGGCCTCGCCCTCGGCCGCCCGGCAGGTCGCCGAGCGGCTGCTGCGCGAACAGCCCGCGTTGACGGGGGTCGTCGTGCACAACGAGCCGGTCCTGGAGCCACTGATCGACGCCTTCCAGCAGCTCGGGCTCCGCGTCCCCGGCGACCTGTCGGTCACCGCGATCTGCCCCGACGAGCTCGCCGAGTCCGTCCGTGTCCCCGTCACCTCCGTCGCCCTGCCCTCCGCCGAGGTGGGCGAGCGGGCGGTGCGGCTGCTGATGAAGAAGCTGGGCGGCACCGCCGTACCGGACGCGACGCTGCTGCCGCCCCGGATGACGGAGCGGGCGAGCACGGCGCCGCGCAACGCCTGAACCACCGAATGTGCAAGGCCCTACGTGAAGGAGCCGTGACATGAGAGGCAAGAGAACAAGACCCCGGACGACCGTCCTCGTCGCCCTGGCCCTGGTCGCCGGTCTCGGCGCCACCGTCCCCGCGCACGCCGACACCCCCGCCTACCCGTTCCGCGATCCGAACCTCCCCGTCTCGAAACGCGTCGACGACCTGCTCTCCCGCCTCACCCTCGACGAGAAGATCTCCCTGCTCCACCAGTACGAGCCGGCCATCCCCCGGCTGGGCATCCAGTCCTTCCGCACCGGCACGGAGGCGCTGCACGGGGTGGCCTGGCTGGGCAAGACGACCGTGTTCCCGCAGGCGCTCGGGCTGGCGTCCACCTGGGACCCGGCCCTGATCCGGCAGGTCGGCTCGGCGGTCGGCGACGAGGCGCGCGGCTTCCAGCAGACCCGCCCGGCCGGCTGGGGGCTGAACCTCTGGGCGCCCGTGGTCAATCTGCTGCGCGATCCGCGCTGGGGCCGCAACGAGGAGGGCGACTCCGAGGACCCGTACCTCACCGGTTCGATCTCCACCGCGTACGGCACGGGCCTGACCGGCGGCGATCCGAACCATCTGAAGACGGCCCCGACCATCAAGCACTTCCTCGCCAACAACAACGAGGTCCACCGCGACACGACCTCCTCCGAGCTGCGCCCGCGCGTGCTGAAGGAGTACGACGAGCAGGCCTTCAAGCCGGCGATCGCGGCGGACGCGGCGACGGGGGTGATGTCCTCGTACAACCTCGTCAACGGCCGCCCGAACACGGTGAACCCGGCCCTCGACGACACCGTGCGCGGCTGGAGTTCGCAGCGGCTGCTCAACGTGACGGACGCCTCCGCTCCCGGCAACCTGGTCGGCAGCGAGAAGTACTACGGCACCCAGACGGAGGCCGACGCGGCCGCGCTGAAGGCCGGCATCGACAGCTTCACCGACAACGACACCGACTCCGGCCCGACGACCACGGCGATCAAGTCGGCCCTGACCGCCGGCCTGTTGAAGGAGGCGGACATCGACAAGGCCGCGGGGGACGTGCTGAGCGTCCGTGTCCGGCTGGGCGAGTTCGACCCGGGCGGCGGAAAGTACGGCTCCATCGACGCGTCCGTCATCGACAGCCCGGCCCACCGCGCGCTGGCCCGCGAGGCGGCGACCGAGGCGGCGGTGCTGCTGAAGAACCAGAAGGGCGCCCTGCCGCTGAAGAAGTCCGCGAAGGACGTGGCCGTGGTCGGCCCGCTCGCGGACACGCTCTACACGGACTGGTACTCGGGCACGCTCCCCTACGCCGTCACCCCGAAGGACGGCATCGAGGCCAAGCTCGGCACAGGTGTGACCAGCAGCGAGGGCGTCGACCGGATCGCGCTGAAGGACGCGGCGACCGGGAAGTACGTGACGGCGGGCACCGGGGACACGGGCGCGGCCCTGAAGGAGACGGACGCCTCCGACGCCACTTCACAGTTCGACGTCTTCGACTGGGGCGCGGGCGTCGTGACCCTGCGCTCGGCCGCCAACGGGAAGTACGTCGGCTACAACTGGTCGAACTTCGTCAACGACCAGGCGCAGCCGGGCGGCTGGTTCGTGCAGCAGCAGTTCAAACTGGAGCAGCAGGACGACGGAACGTACCTGCTGCGGTACGCGGGCTACGAGACCCAGGAGTCCTGGTGGAGCAACCCGGTCTACCTCGGCCCGACGGGCACGGACGGCACGCTCGGCCTGGTGTCGAAGGACAAGGCCGCCCACTACACCAAGGACGTCGTCCGCAGCGGCGTCGACCAGGCGGTGGCCGCGGTCAGGGGCAAGGACGCCGCGGTGGTCGTGGTCGGCTCGGACCCCTCGATCAACGGCCGTGAAGCCCACGACCGCACCGACATGGGCCTGGCACCGACCCAGGAAGCGCTGGTCAAGGCGGTACACCGGGCCAACCCGCACACGGTCGTGATCGTCGAGAACAGCTACCCCACCACGCTCGGCAGCCTGCAGAGGGAGGTCCCGGCCCTGCTCTGGACGACCCACGCCGGACAGGAGACGGGCAACGCGCTGGCCGACCTCCTCTACGGCGACGCGAACCCGTCGGGCCGCCTGACCCAGACCTGGTACCGCTCCGAGTCCGACCTGCCCTCCATCCTCGACTACGACATCATCAAGTCCGCCCGCACCTACCAGTACTTCAAGGGGCAGCCGCTCTACCCCTTCGGCTACGGACTGTCGTACACGAGCTTCCGCTACGGCGACCTCAGGCGTGTGGACGGCGGCTACGAGGTGGCGATCACGAACACGGGCAGCCGCACGGGCACCGAGGTCGCGCAGCTGTACACCCACCAGCGGGTCTCCCGCGACCAACAGCCCCTCAAGCAGCTCAAGTCCTTCCAGCGGGTGACGCTGGAGCCGGGCGAGACGCGGACGGTGCGGCTGAAGGTGCGGCAGGCGGACCTGGCGCACTGGGACGTCACGCGCTCCAAGTGGGTGGTGGAGAGCGGCACTTACGACGTGCTCGTCGGCTCCTCGTCCTCCGACGTCCGCGCCCGGGCCGCCTGGCGGGTGAAGGGCGAGACCATCCCGCCCCGCGACCTCGCGGCCACGACCCGCGCCGAGAACTTCGACGACTACGCGGGCGTCTCGCTCGTCGACGAGTCCAAGGCGAGCGGTACGGCGGTGTCGGCGTCCTCCGACGGCGCGTGGCTGAAGTTCGCGCACGCCCGGCTCGACGGTCCGTCCGCCTTCCTGGCCCGCGTCTCCGGTGCGGCCGGCACGGTCGAGGTCCGGCTGGGCTCCCCGACCGGCACCCTGCTGGGCACGGCCCGCACGGACGGGACCTCCTCGCCGTACACCTACACGACGGTGACCGCCGCCCTCGCGGGAGCGAAGGGGGTCAGGGACGTGTACCTGGTGCTGTCGAAGGACGTGCGCCTGTCGACCTTCGACCTGAATTGAACCCATCGCCCTTGAGCCCATGACCAAGGCCCCGGTGCTCGAAAGCGCCGGGGCCTTGGTCATTCAGCCAGAACATGGGATGAGTGGAGATGGCGGGAATCGAACCCGCGTCCAACGGTGCAGAATCAGGGCTTCTCCGTGTGCAGTTCGCTGCGATTTTCTCGGCCCCGGCGATCACGCGAACAAGTCGCCGACGGGCCCAGTCACTGTTTGGTTTCCCACCGAACCCCGTGACCGGGCTCGATGGTTTAGTCCCCTAGATTATGCCAGGATCCGGGTCGGGAACACTCCCGGGCTGACACCCATTAAGGGTCCTTCACTCACTGCTTATTAGGCAGCGAGGGCGAAGGACTGGGAATCGCTCTTGGTATTGGCGATTATTTTTTGCGACATATGGTTTACGAGATCATTGCCGCTTCCTCGACACGCTTCCCCTGCTTCGACAGCCGCTGTCGAAACCGATCATCCCCATGTTGTTTTTTCAACGTGCACACCGGCCGTTCGTCCGGTGTTGGTGCCATCGTACAGAACCAACGCGGCCCGATGCCACCGCATTCCCGCCGGACGGACGGGTCAGGCGCCGCGCTGCCTCCGCTTCGCCGCCGCGATCGCCCGATCCGACTCCCGCCGGTCCTGCTTCTCGCGCAGGGTCTGCCGCTTGTCGTACTCCTTCTTGCCCCGTGCGAGCGCGATCTCGGCCTTCGCCCGGCCGTCCTTGAAGTACAGGGCGAGCGGCACGATCGTGTGGCCGGTCTCGTCCGCCTTGACGGACAGCTTGTCGATCTCCTCGCGGTGCAGCAGCAGCTTGCGCTTGCGGCGCGCGGAGTGGTTGGTCCAGGTGCCCTGGGCGTACTCGGGGATGTGGGCGTTGTGCAGCCACGCCTCGTTCCCGTCGATCTGCACGAAGCCGTCGACCAGGGAGGCGCGTCCCTGGCGCAGCGACTTGACCTCGGTGCCGGTCAGGGCGAGCCCGGCCTCGTAGGTGTCGATGATGGCGTAGTCGTGCCGGGCCTTCTTGTTCTGCGCGACGATCTTGCGCTTGCCGCCCTTCTCGCCGTCCTGCGCCTTGGCGGCCGTCCCGCCCTTCTTGGGCTGGGACTCCTTGGGTACGTACATTCCCTTGCTCATAGTGCCGTCCATTTTCGCACTACGTGGGGGTGCTGGGGCCAGTCCTTATACGACCCTCAGTCGTCGCCCAGTCCGCTCAGCACCGTCTCGGCCCGCTGGACGGCGATCGGGCCGTCGGCCTGGTCGACCTCGAGGTCGGGGGTGATGCCGTGGCCGTCGACGCTGCGGCCGGAGGGGGTGCGGTAGTGCCCGACGGTCAGTTCGGCGACGGAACCGCCGGGGAGCCTGCTCGGCATCTGGACGGAGCCCTTGCCGAAGGTCCTGGAGCCCACGACCACCGCGCGGCCGCGGTCCTGCAGGGCGCCGGTGAGCATCTCGGCCGCGCTCATCGTGCCGCCGTCGACGAGCGCGACCAGGGGTCTGGTGGTGTCACCGCCGGGATCGGCGTGCAGGGCCTGCTGCTCGCCGTCCACGTCGTAGGTGGCGACGAGCCCGCCGTCGAGGAAGGCGGAGGCGGTGGTGACGGCCTCGGTGACCAGGCCGCCGGAGTTGCCGCGCAGGTCGAGGATGACGCCGGCGCCGGCGGGTGCCTGGCGGACGGCGGTGCGCACGACGTCCCCGACGCCCTTGCTGAACGCGGAGATCCTGATGACGGTGATCCGGCCGGCGAGCTTCGAGACGGTGACCGCGTCCGTGGACAGCCGGGCCCGGCGCACGGTCTGCGTCCACGCGCGCGTGCCGCGCTGGAGGCCCAGTCGCACCTCGGTGCCGGCGGGCGCGTCCGTGGCGTCGCCGCGCAGTAAGGAGACGACCTCCGTCACCGGCTGCCCGTCGACCTTCTCCCCGTCGACGCTGCGCAGCCGGTCACCGTCGCGGATGCCGGCGGCGGCAGCGGGCGACCCGGCGGACACCCTCGTCACCTCGATGCGGCCGTCCCGCTCCTGGCGGGCCCACAGGCCGACGCCGGTGTACTGGCCGTCGAGGGCCTCCTCGAACTCCTCGTACTGTCCCTCGGAGTAGACGGCGCCCCAGCGGTCCCCGCTGCGGCTGACGGCCCGCTCGGCGGCCTCCTTCGGGGACTTGCCGAGCGCCAGGGCCTCCTCGGCCGCCCGGGCCACGGCCGTCTTCCCGTCGTACCGGTCCACGGACAGGGCCGGACGGGCCGCGTCCGGGGTGGACTTCCCTTCGGCCCGGTCGACTTCGGGGAACGAGCCGGTGGCCGCGCCGGCGACCAGCATGCCGGCGAAGACCAATGTCAGGGCGGCCCCGCGGCGGATGCGGCGGGGCTGACGGAACAGGTCGCGGCCTGACATGCCGGTGAGTCTAGGACAACGCAAGAGGGCCGCAGGGGCTGTTGCCCGTACGGCCCTCTTGTCGTGCGTCACACCTTCAGGTACTTGCGCAGCGCGAAGAACGCGGCCAGCGCGGGCATCAGGAGACTCGTCGCGAGGATGAGCGGCAGCTTCGTCAGCACGGCGTCCCAGCCGATGAAGTTGATGAGGTTGAGCTTGTGGGACAGGTCCAGGCCGTGGTCGATGATGAAGTACCGCGCGATGACCAGGAACCCGCAGGCGACGGTCCCGCCGATCAGTCCGGCGACGGCGGCCTCCGCGATGAACGGCGCCTGGATGTAGAACCCGGAGGCGCCGACCAGCCGCATGATGCCGGTTTCACGCCGACGGCTGAACGCCGAGACCCGCACGGTGTTGACGATCAGCATCAGCGCGACCACCAGCATCAGCGCCATCACCATCCGTGCCGCCCAGTTCATGCCGTTGAGCAGCCCGAAGAGGTTGTCCAGGATGCCCTTCTGGTCCTGCACCGACTGCACACCGTCGCGCCCGTTGAAGGCGGAGGCGATGACCTGGTACTTCTGCGGGTCCTTCAGCTTGATCCGGTACGACTCCTGCATCTGGTCCGGGGTGAGCGAACTGGCCAGCGGTGAGTCGCCGAACTGCTGCTTGTAGTGCTTGTACGCGTCGTCCTGGGACTCGTACGTGACCTTCTGCACGACGTCCATCTTCTGCAGGTCGGCGAGGATCGACTTCTTCTGGTCGTCGGTCACCGCGCCCTTGGCGCAGTTCGGGTCGGAGGTCGCGTCGCTCTTGTTGCAGAGGAAGATCGAGACGTTGACCTTGTCGTACCAGTAGCCCTTCATCGTGTTGACCTGGTCGCTCATCAGGAGCGACCCGCCGAACAGGGCGAGCGACAGGGCGACGGAGACGACGACGGCGAACGTCATCGTCAGGTTGCGGCGGAGACCGACACCGATCTCGGACAGTACGAACTGGGCGCGCATGGCGTCTTCTTCAGGCCTTTCCGTGGACGGTCGCGGGTCAGTGCTGGTAGCCGTAGACGCCGCGTGCCTGGTCGCGGACGAGGCGGCCCTTCTCCAGCTCGATGACGCGCTTGCGCATCTGGTCCACGATGTTCTGGTCGTGCGTGGCCATCACGACGGTCGTACCGGTCCGGTTGATCCGGTCCAGCAGCTTCATGATCCCGACGGAGGTCTGCGGGTCGAGGTTGCCGGTGGGCTCGTCCGCGATGAGCAGTTTGGGCCGGTTCACGAAGGCGCGCGCGATGGCCACGCGCTGCTGCTCACCACCGGACAGCTCACCGGGCATCCGGTCCTCCTTGCCGCCGAGCCCGACGAGGTCGAGCACCTGCGGCACGGACTTGCGGATCTCGCCCTTCGACTTGCCGATCACTTCCTGGGCGAAGGCCACGTTCTCGGCGACCGTCTTGTTCGGCAGCAGCCGGAAGTCCTGGAACACGGTCCCCAGCTGGCGGCGCATCTGCGGCACCTTCCAGTTGGAGATCCGGGCGAGGTCCTTGCCCAGGACGTGCACCTGGCCGTGACTGCACCGCTCCTCGCGGAGGATCAGCCGTAGGAAGGTGGACTTTCCGGAGCCGGAGGACCCCACGAGGAACACGAACTCGCCCTTCTCCACTTCCAGGGAGACATCCCTGAGTGCGGGGCGGGTCTGCTTGGGGTAGACCTTGGAGACGTTGTCGAATCGGATCACGGATGCACCACGGGTAGCCGGGGGTAGATGAGCGTGACCATACGCGACCCGGGTGCGCGACGGCAGGCGGAGGACGGGTTACGCCGGGGTTGTGCGCTTTGTTCCTGCCCCTGTGGGCGACCCCCGCGCACCTGTCGGGTGAACCTGGCACAGTAGAGAAGGGAACGTTCTTGGACCTGTGGACGTTCTCCTCATGGAACCGTTGGGCTAGGAGGGCGAGCGCATGACGTACGACCGGCTGGTGTGCGCGAACTGCGCGGCGCCCGTGAGCGAGGGCCGGTGCCCCGTGTGCCGCGCGAACCGCGAGCGGCTGCAGCAGGAGAACTTCTTCGCCGGGCTGAACCCGGTGGCGCTGATCGCGCTGCTCGCGGCGCTGATCGCCGCCGTGGCGCTGCTGGCGCACCAGACCGCCTAGGCCCAGGAGCCTGGGGCGGACCCGAGACGGAGAGGGCCCGGAGCGTCGAGTGACGCTCCGGGCCCTCCGCTGTCAGGCATGCGCACGCTGAGTGCGCCCGCGGCTACCGTCAGGCAGCCGCACCGCCGCGGCCGCTCATGACGCGCGGCAGGACCCGGAAGCCGATACCGCCGGCGATCATCGTGGCCGCGCCGATCACCAGGAACGCGGTCTGGCCGGCACCGGTCTCGGCGAGCTGGGCGCCGCCCTGGGCCTGGGTGTTCGACGAGGTGGCCGAACCGGTGTCGGTGAGGGCCGCGGAGCCCGCCTCCTGGGCGGAGTTGCCCGAGCCACCGTCGGGGCCGGTGTTGCCGTTGCCGCCGCCGTTGTTGCCACCGTTGCTGCCGCCGCCCGCGGGCGCGGAGGTCGGCGGGTCGGTCGGCTCGGTGGGGTTGCCGGTGGGCTCCGTCGGGTCACTGCTCGTGGGCGGCGCGGAGGTCGGCGGGGCAGGCGGCGTGACGGGCGGGGTGCTGATCGGGTCCGTCGGCAGCTGGCTGGCCGGGTCGGTGGGGCTGGGCGGCTCGCTCGTCGGGCCGTCGCCGGTGTTGACGGCCGCATTGATCTTGACGGGGCCGGCCTCCACGCCCACGTTCAGACCGGCCGCGGAGGCGACACCGGCGGCGGTCAGCGAGGCTCCGGCCGCGACCACGGCGCCGGCGGCTATCCGCGCGACGCGGATCCGCGTCTTCTTCGTCATAAGGTTGCTACCCCCAGTAGCTCATCGTCATCGAGGCGGCGCTCGGGGGCCGTGATCGACGGGGGTGGCTGCGCTGCAAGTCCCCCGGTTCACATGCGCCCCAGAGATACGCATGCCAAGCGCAACCCTTCCCATTTTTCAATGCAACGTCAAGGTCGTTGCGAGCGCGATGTCCTCTTCCGCGCTCTTTCATGGGAATTGGAACCTGTGAGTGTGATGTAAAACCCAGACAAACGACAACTGCCGCCTGGGAGGCGGCAGTTGTCATGTCGACAAGTTCACTTCGGGCGTTACTTCTCCTGCTGCTTGCGCCAGCGAATCCCGGCCTCGAGGAATCCGTCGATCTCGCCGTTGAAAACGGCCTCGGGGTTGCCGACCTCGTACTCGGTGCGCAGGTCCTTGACCATCTGGTACGGGTGCAGCACGTACGACCGCATCTGGTTGCCCCAGGAGTTGCCGCCGTCGCCCTTGAGGGCGTCCATCTTGGCCTGCTCCTCCTGCCGGCGCCGCTCGAGGAGCTTGGCCTGCAGGACGTTCATCGCGGTGGCCTTGTTCTGGATCTGCGACCGCTCGTTCTGACAGGAGACGACGATGCCGGTCGGCAGGTGTGTGATGCGTACCGCCGAGTCGGTGGTGTTGACGCCCTGACCGCCGGGCCCGGAGGACCGGTACACGTCGATCCGCAGTTCGCTCTCGTCGATCTCGACGTGGTCGGACTGCTCGACCACGGGAAGGACCTCGACGCCCGCGAAGGAGGTCTGGCGGCGCCCCTGGTTGTCGTAGGGCGAGATGCGGACCAGGCGGTGCGTGCCCTGCTCGACCGAGAGGGTGCCGTAGGCGTACGGCACCTGCACGGCGAAGGTGGTCGACTTGATGCCGGCCTCCTCCGCGTACGAGGTCTCGATGAGCTCGGTCTTGTAGCCCTTCTGCTCCGCCCAGCGCAGGTACATCCGCTGCAGCTTCTCCGCGAAGTCGGCGGCGTCGACGCCACCGGCCTCGGCGCGGATGTTGACCAGGGCCTCACGGGAGTCGTACTCCCCGCTCAGCAGCGTCCGGACCTCCATCTCGTCCAGGGCCTTCCGCACCGAGGCCAGCTCGGACTCGGCCTCGGCGCGGGTGTCCGGGTCGTCCTCCTCCTCGGCCATCTCGAACAGCACGGAGAGATCGTCGATCCGTCCGCGCAGCGCCTCGGCCTTCCTGACCTCGGCCTGGAGGTGGGAGAGCTTGCTGGTGATCTTCTGCGCTTCGTCCGGGTTGTCCCACAGGGACGGCGCGGCCGCCTGCTCCTCGAGCACGGCGATGTCTGCCCTCAGCTTGTCGAGGTCCAGAACGGCCTCGATCGACTCCATGGTCGAGGAGAGGGACTTGAGCTCTTCGGATACGTCGACGACTGCCACGCCCCCCAGCCTAACGGCTACACCAACCGACCTCGCCCGACCGGCGTACACCCCGCAAAATCAGCCCCTCGGGCACATCAGCCCCTCCGGCGTTCGAGGAGCGGGGGTCCGGGAGCCGGCCCCCGGATACGGGGGGTCGAAGGGGGCACAGCCCCCTGGTGACGGGACGGGAAGGGGCGGCGGGGCGAAACACCCCGGACGCGCACCCCACCCCCTCACGGCGAAGCCGGCGCGGAGTGCTTCGTGTCCGACGGCGACGCCCCCGCGTCATCCCCGGACGTCGCCACCCACGCCCCCACCCCCACCGCGGCCACCAGCAAGACCCCGGCCGCCCCCAACGCAACCCGCCGACGACGGGCGACGGCCGCGGCCCGATGCCGAGCGGACCCCGGCCGAGGCGCCCCCGCCGCCCGCGGCACCCGCGCCGTCCCCCGGGCACCCCCCGCGAGCTCCTCCGGCCCCGGCACCCGCATCGACGTGTGCGTGTCCCGGTTCGAGTCGGCCGGCTTCGCGCCCGGCACCAGCGGCACCGCGCCCCGCCGCCGCACCGGCTCGCCCACCGGCACGGCTGCCGTCTCCTCGGCCTCCTCGGCCGGCTCCACGTCCGGCTCGTCCACGTCCAGCGGCGGCATCCCCGCGACCAGCGGCAGCAGCTCCCGCAGACGTACGCCCAGCTCGGAGGCGCGCAGCCGGGAGGCCGGGGCCTTGGCCAGGCACTGGACGAGGAGCTGCCACAGCTCGTCGGGGATACCGGGCAGCGGCGCCACCGTCTCCGTCACGTGCCGCCGCAGCACGGCGCCCGGGTGTCCGCCGCCGAACGGCGTGAAGCCCGCCAGCAGCTCGTACAGCACCGTCGCGAGGGCGTAGATGTCCACCGCGGCCCGCGGTGGCAGGCCCTCCACGATCTCCGGGGCGAGATAGTCCGGGGTGCCGATGATCTTCGTGGCGCGGGTGCGGCGCGGGGAGTCGATGAGCTTGGCCACACCGAAGTCGGTGAGCAGGGCGGGGTGCGCGCCACCGGGGCCGAGCGGACCCTGCATGTCCAGCAGGATGTTCTCCGGCTTCACGTCACGGTGCACGACCCCGGCGGCGTGTGCGGCGGCCAGCCCGTCGGCCACGTCCGCGACGATGGCGACCGCCGCCGCCGGCGCGAGCCGCCTCTCGCGGTCGAGGCGGGTGCGCAGGTCGGTGCCGCGGACGAGGTCCATGACCAGCGCCAGGTCGTTGCCGTCGACCACGAGGTCACGGACGCAGACGACGTTCGGGTGCTCCAGGCCCAGCAGCGCCGTGCGCTCCTGCACGAAGCGGCCGACGAGTTCCTGGTCGGCCGCGAGATCCTCGCGCAGCAGCTTGACGGCGACGGGCCCGTCCGGACCCTCGCCCAGCCACACCGTGCCGGCGCTGCCCCGCCCCAGGATCTGGTTCGCGGTGTACCGGCTGCCGATCTTCCGTCCCAAGACTGCTCCTACCGACGCGTGTTGCCGACAAAGCTACGCGTCCGAGGAGCCAACCTTCACCGCGGAGACGGAAATCACCCACCAGATGTCGACAAATAACCAAACTCGCGGTCGGGTGGCTCGCGGCCGGATTCCGCGCCGGTCAGTGGTCGCTGCCGCTGCCGCCGCCATTGCCGCCGCCGTTGCCGCCGCCCGAGGAACCGCTCAGGTTCCCGATCCAGCCGCTGACGTCGTCGTACCACTGCTTGAGCTGGGAGAAGTAGCCCCGGCCGGTGCCGATCCAGTGCTGCAACGGGGTGAACTCCCAGATCAGCCAGCTCGCGACGAACAGGATGACGATCATGAACAGACAGCCCTTGAGGCAGCCGAGCCCGGGGATCTTCATCCGGTTGGGGCTGGGCTGCCGCGGCGGCCGGGGCTCGCGGACCGGGCGCTGCGGCTCGGGCGCGGGCGCGTACCGCTGCGGCCGCTGGTGCTGCGGCGGGGCGTACTGCTGGGGCTGTTGCTGCTGCGGATAGGCGTACGCCTGCTGCTGTCCGCGCGGGGCGCGCTGCGGCGGGCGCTGCTGCTGGGGGCGCTGCGGCTGCTGGTCGGGGCGGGCGACCTGGCGGTGCGGGCGGCGGCGCAGCGGGTCGTCGTTCGGGTCGAGGTACTGCACCTGCGTCTGCTCGTTGCGGTCGCGGGCGGCGCGCAGCTGGTTCTGCCAGGGGTGCGGCTGCTCGGGCTGCTGCCCGGGCGGCATCGGCGGCATGACGGCGGTCGGGTCGGCCGTCCCGGTGTTCGGGAGGACGGCCGTGGGGTCGGCGGCCCCGACGAAGCCGGGGCGGCCGGTGGTGGGCAGGACGTTCGTCGCCGCGTTCGGGTCGTAGGCGCCCGCGCCGTGCGGCAGGACCTGGGTGGGGTCGGCGGAGCCGGGGACGGCGGCCGGCTGCGGGTCGGGGGCCAGCAGCGCGCCCACGCCCTCGGCGGCGGCGATCTGGGCGGAGCTCGCGTGCACGCCGACGCCCGCGGCGACCACCCGCAGGGCACGGGCGAGGTTCTCGGCGCTGGGCCGGTCGTCCGGGTTCTTGCGCAGGCAGCGCTCGATGACCGTCCACAGCGGGTCGGGGACGGTGGAGGGGCGGCGCGGTTCGGCGCTGAGGTGCTGGTGCAGGACCTCGAGGGCGGACTGTCCGGAGAACGGCGGGCGGCCGGTGACCAGCTCGTACAGCAGGATGCCGGCGCCGTAGACGTCGACGGCGGAGGTCTGCGGACGGCCCTCGGCGGACTCCGGCGCGACGTACGCGGGCGTGCCGACGAACTCGTGGGTGCGGGTCAGGCCCGGGGAGTCGGCCAGACGGGCGATGCCGAAGTCGGTGAGCATCGGGTGCATCTGGCCGCCGTTCTGCGCGAGCAGGACGTTGGCGGGCTTCAGGTCGCGGTGGACGACGCCGTCGGCGTGGCTGGCGGCGAGCGCGTCGGCGATCTGGGCGGTGAGCAGTGCCGCGCCGACCGGGCTGAAGGGGCCGTTCTCGCGCAGGTAGCGGTGCAGGTCGGGGCCCTCGACGAGGTCCATGACCAGCGCGAGCAGATCGCCCTCGACGACCAGGTCGCGCACCCGCACGATGTTCGGGTGGGTCAGCCGCAGCAGGACCGAACGCTCTCTGAGGAACCGCATCACGATGTCGGCGTCGCTCGCGAGCTCCTCCTTGAGGACCTTGATCGCGACCGTCTCGCCGGGCTGGCCGGGCACGGCGGCCTCGGCCCCCGCGGTCTCCCGCTGGCGGGCTCGCCAGACGGTCCCGGTGGCGCCGCGTCCGAGCGGCTCCTCCAGGAGGTACTTGCTGCCTACCGGCCGCACGTCATGCGCTCCCTGCTTGCCTGGGTTGCTTGCCTGGTGTTCCGACCCACTCTAGTGCCGCCGCGTGAGGCGGCATCCTGTCCGCTTTGTGTGGCTCTTCCGCCGCCTGGTCCGGTGGCGCTCCCGGTGCCAGTTACGTACCGGTTCCCCTCATTGTTCGAAGGGAAGACGCTCGACCCGGTCGACCGGTTGCCGGAGGCCGGACGTGACCGATCTCAACTGATCACCGACGCGCTACTGGTCAGGCACTTTTGGGGGCAGAGCTGACCAATCAAGATCACTTGGGACCGGGGCGCGGGCGTGTTGTCAGCGGTAGGTGCGAGGATGCCTGTCGTACTGGCCGACGTGCTCGTGCGGGGTGGGGGGATTCCGCGCCGCCCGCGCAGAAGGGACCGCTGACGGCGATGCAGATCCGGCTGACCGTCGTAGACCCGCTGGGCCCGCCCGACCGGGCGCGGGGCCGCACCGCGAGCCGTGACGTGCTGGTCACGGCCCCGGCCGGCACGGCCCTCGCGGCGGTCGCCTCGGCCCTGGCCTCCGCGGTCTCCGGCGACGGTTCGACCGGTGCGGGCGGAGCGGTGGTCCTGTACGCCGACGGGGAGCGCCTCGACGACCGGCGCTGCACACTGGGCGAGCCCCCGTTGATCGACGGCGCGGTGCTGTCGCTGGGCGCGCCCGCCGAGCCCGAGCCGCATCCCGAGCTGGACGACGCCCCGACCCAGCTGCACGTGGTGGCCGGCCCGGACGCGGGTGGCGTCCACCTCCTGCACGGCGGCGAGATCCGCATCGGCCGTTCCGCCGACGCCGACGTCCCCCTCGACGACCCCGATGTCTCCCGCCTCCACTGCGCCGTGACGGTGAACGCCGACGGCCAGGTCTCCGTCGCCGACCTCGGCTCCACCAACGGCACGATCCTGGACGGCAGCAGTGTCACCACCCGCCCGGTCCGTTTCGCGCCGGGCGCGCTGCTGCGGATCGGGGAGTCGGCGCTCCGACTGGCGCCCTCGGGCGGCCCGGGGGCCCGGGTGCCCACCACAGCGGACGGGGAGGGGTGCGTCCGGGTGCCGGGCGGGGGTGCCGCGGCACCGATGGACCGAGGGTCCGGGGGTGGCGCCGCAAGGTCGACGCGGTCCGGTGCGCGGGACGGCGGGCCCGCGGGGGTTCCGCACGCGCGCGTGGCCGACGGTGGCGACGGCGCCCCGTCCTCCCGGGGGACGCCCACGGCACAGGGGCACGACTCCGCACCACCGCCGGTCGTACCGGGCCAGGGCCGGGCGCCCCGCATCGAGAGCAGGGCATCCGGTGTCGTGCCGGGTGCCCCCGGCGACGGCGACACCCACGCCGGCCAGTTCGGCGCGCCGGTATGGGCCATGGACGCCGGCACCGGATCCAGCGAGGCGGGCCGCCCGGGGGGAACGCCCCTCCAGAGCGCGAACCCGGACTCCACTGACCCCGAAGGCGCCTCCGCGAGCGGCCGCCGCACAGGCACCCCGCTGAGGGGCACCGACGTCCCCCCGGGCGTCCGCAAGCGCGGCGGGCTCTCGGCGTGGGCGCGCCGGCTGGCCGGGGGCCGTACGGAGCAGGTCGCGGCGGAACAGGAGGCGTACGGCGACGAGGAGGCGCCCGTCGCGGCAGCCGCCGCCCCCGTGCCGGTCGCCGGTCCCCAGCTCCCGGAGACCTGGCCGGACCCGGCGGCCGTGCTGCTGACGGCGCTCGGTCCGGGGCCGCGGCTGTGGGAGCGGGGCCCCAGACACCCGGAGGCGCTCACCGTGCGCCTCGGTACGACGGACCGGGCGGCACCCGACGGCTCCGGCCTGCTGCCCGCGGTGCCGGTGACGGCGGATCTGCGCGAGGTCGGCGCCCTGGGCCTCGCGGGCCCGCGCGGCCGCCTGGCCGGGCTGGCCCGCGCGGTCGTGGCCCAACTCGCCGCGCTGCACGCGCCGGAGACCCTGGAGCTCGTGCTGCTCAGCGCGGACCGGGCCCGCCCCCTGGAGGAGCGCACGGCCGAGTGGGCCTGGCTGGGCTGGCTCCCCCACCTGCGTCCCGCCCACGGCCAGGACTGCCGCCTGCTGCTCGCCTACGACCGCGAACAGGCCACCGCCCGCACGGACGAACTCCTGCGCCGCCTGGACGACCAGTCGGCAGAAGGGGGCCCGGCCGCCCTCCGACCGCCCCTGGAGGTCCGGGGAGCCGTCCGCCGCCCCTCCTGGGCCCGTGCGGACGATCCGGACGAGGGTGCCGGCTTCGCCGGGCCGTACACGGTTGTCGTGGTCGACGGCGACCCCGGGGGCGCCGACGTACGCGAGGCGGTGGCACGGCTCGCCTCGCAGGGACCCGAGGCCGGTATCCACGTCCTCTGCCTCGCCGAGACGGAACCCGCCTCGCCCGCCTCCCCGGTCACGGACACGTACGAGGCGGCCTGCGCGGTGTCCCCCGCCTTCCGCGAGTGCGGCGCGGTCGCCCTGCTCAGCGGCGACGTGGCGACGGCCCTGCGGCTGATGCGGGTGGCGAGGACCGGCGCGCCCTCCGGGGCCGCCGCTTCAGCCGACTCGGCCCCCGCCCCAACCTTCCCCGGCGGCACGGAATTTTCCGGGACCACTCCTCCGCAACCCGGCGCCACGGGCGGCCACCCCGCCCCTGACGGCGCCGTCACTCCGGCCGGCTCCGGCCCCGTGGGCCCCGTGGGCCCCGGTACGGTCGCCGCCGTGGACGCCGTCTCGCTTGCCTGGGCCGAGCGGTTCGCGCGGGCGTTGGCGCCGGTGCGGCTGGACGGGTCCGGGGTCGGGCGGGACACACGTGTGTCCGTGCCGTTGCCCCAGTCGGCGCGGCTGCTGGACGAGTTGGGGCTGGCGCGGGCCACCCCGGCGTCCCTCATGGCGCGCTGGGCGGACGCGGCGGACGATCCGCACGCGCTCGGCGGACGGGCCTGGGCCGTGCTCGGTGCCGGACCGCGCGGTCCGGTCTCGGTGGACCTCATGGCCGACGGACCGCACCTGCTGGTCGAGGGCCCGGCGGGCAGCGGCCGCACCGAGTTGCTGCGTGCCGTGGTCGCCTCGCTGGCCGCCGCCGAGCGCCCCGACCGGCTCGGCGTCGTCCTGATCGACGGCCTCGGCGACGGCCTGCGCGTGTGCACGGACGTGCCGCACGTGACGACCCACCTCACCGCCAACGACCCCGTCCGCATGCGGGAGTTCGCCCAGTCGCTGAGCGCCGAACTCAAACGCCGGGCCGAACTGCTCGGCCGGTCCGACTTCGCCGAGTGGCACACCGGCCGGGAGCTGGCGGGCCGCATGGTGGCCCAGCGCAGCACACCGGTCCGCTCCACGCCCGGCACCAACGGCGCCGCCGACCTGGACACCCCGCCCAGCTCGACCCTGCGCCTGCGACCGGCGGCCGCGCGTCAACGGACCGAGGCACCACCGCCGTTGCCCCGGCTCGCGGTGGTCGTCGACGACCTGGACGGCCTGGTCTCCCCCGCCCTCGGCTCCCCGGGCCGCCCCGCCGCGGGTTCCGTGATACGCGCGCTGGAGGCCGTGGCGAGGGAGGGTGAGCGGCTGGGCGTCCACCTGGTCGCGGCGGCGGGCCCCGGCGGCCGTACGGCGGAGTCGGAACCGGCCCGCAGGGCCACGCTCCGGGTCTCCCTGGAGGCGCCGGGCACCGGTCCCGACGACCCCGCGCCGGGACGCGGCCGGCTGATCTGGTCCGACGGCCGTACGACACCCTTCCAGGGCGGCCGGGTCACGGGCCGCATCCCCCGAACGGCCACCCTGCGCCCCACGGTCGTGCCGCTGGACTGGCCCCGCATGGGCGACCCCCCGACCCGCAGGCCCGTCCGGGAACTGGGCAACGGGCCGACGGACCTGGCCCTGCTCGCCAGTGCCCTGGACCGTGCGGCACGCGAGGTCTCGGCGACGGAGGTCCCCTCGCTGTTGTGACCTGTTCGGTGTCACTGCCTCAACTCCCCGTGGCCGCCGGGTACCTGGTCACACGTCGGTCACGATCCCCCGGTTGACACATGACGCGGTCT
Source organism: Streptomyces sp. NPDC101152 (assembly GCF_044768275.1). NCBI lineage: Bacteria > Bacillati > Actinomycetota > Actinomycetes > Kitasatosporales > Streptomycetaceae > Streptomyces > Streptomyces sp. NPDC101152. The sequence continues at coordinate 335,318 of NZ_JBIWPO010000004.1, forward strand.
TGCCGCCCTCAACCCCGCGGCGTAGACCAGATCGCACGGGACAGCGCTCGACGTTCGACGACGAACGAAGAACGGGGCAGTGATGCGCAGTACGAGCACCAGGAACCGGAAACGCAGGACTGTGACGGTCACCGCCGCCCTCCTCGCGGGAGCGCTCTCGCTCGCCGCCTGCGGAGGCAGCGGCAACAAGAGCAGCGGCTCGGGAGGCGGCAGCACCGCGAGCAGCGGCGGCAGCGGGCTGAAACTCCCCCGGCTGAACGGCCAGACCCTCGAGGTCGCCGCCGTCTGGACGGGCGCCGAGCAGGACAACTTCATGAAGGTCATGGACGAGTTCAAGAAACGCACCGGCGCCAAGATCGACTTTGTGCCGACGGGCAACAACACGTCCACCTTCCTCGGCACCAAGATCCAGGGTGGTCAGCCGCCGGACGTGGCGTTCCTGCCGCAGGTGGGCGTGCTGCACCAGTTCGCGGACAAGGGCTGGATCAAGCCGCTCGGCGCGGACACCAAGGCCCAGTTGACGAAGAACTTCTCCAAGGGCTGGGTGGACCTGGGCGCCTGGAAGGGCACCCAGTACGGCGTCTACGCGAAGGCCGCCAACAAGTCGCTGGTCTGGTACAACACCAAGGCCTTCGACGCGGCCGGCATCAAGGACACCCCGAAGACCTGGAAGGACTTCCTGACCACCGCGCAGACCCTGTCGGACGCCGGTTCCCCCGCGGTCTCCATCGGCGGTGCGGACGGCTGGACGCTCACCGACTGGTTCGAGAACGTCTACCTCTCGCAGGCGGGCCCGCAGAAGTACGACGAGCTGGCCGCGCACAAGATCAAGTGGACGGACCCGTCGGTCAAGGACGCCCTGACCACGCTCGCCCAGCTGTGGGGCAAGAACGACCTGATCGCGGGCGGCACCAAGGGCGCGCTGAACACGGAGTTCCCGAAGTCGGTCACCCAGACCTTCTCCGGCTCCACCCCGGCGGCGATGGTCTTCGAGGGCGACTTCGTGGCGGCGAACATCAACGGCGACACCAAGGCGAAGCTGGGCACGGACGCGAAGGTGTTCCCCTTCCCGGCGGTCGGCTCGCAGGCCCCCGTGGTCAGCGGCGGCGACGTTGCGGTGGCGCTGAAGGGCGGTCAGGGCGCGCAGGCGCTGCTGACGTTCCTGGCGTCGACGGACGCGGCGCAGATCTGGGCGGCGCAGGGCGGCATCCTCTCCCCCAACAAGCAGATGGACATGTCCAGTTACAAGGACGCCGTCACCAAGCAGATCGCTCAGCAGCTGCTCGCCGCCGGTGACAACTTCCGCTTCGACATGTCCGACCAGGCCCCGGCGGCGTTCGGCGGCACGGCCGGCATCGGCGAGTGGAAGGACCTGCAGGACTTCCTGCGCAACCCGAAGGACGTCGCGGGCGCCCAGCAGAAGCTGGAGGCCGACGCGGCCAAGGCGTACGGCGCCGGCTGACGGTCCGGCGATGACGTCTGTGGCGAAAGCGACGGGGGGCGCCGGCGCACTGCCGACGCCCGCCGCCACACCGCGCAAGAGCGTCACGGGGACACGGCTGTGGGTGGCGGTGCTGTTCCTGCTGCCCGCGTTCGTGCTGCTCGGGGCGCTCGTGGTCTACCCGATCGGGTACTCGCTCTGGCGCAGCCTCTACGGCGCCGGCGGCTCGGACTTCGTCGGACTGAAGAACTACGGCGACATCTTCAGCGACAGCCGCACGCTGACCGCCGTACGGAACACGGCTATCTGGGTGGCGGTCGCGCCCGCCGTCGTCACCGCGCTCGGGCTGATCTTCGCCGTGATGACCGAACGGGTGCGCTGGGGGACGGCGTTCAAGCTGATCGTCTTCATGCCGATGGCGATCTCCATGCTCGCGGCCGGGATCATCTTCCGGCTGGTCTACGAGCAGGACCCGAACCTGGGTGCGGCGAACGCGGTGGCGAAGTCGATCCACGACACGTTCGTGTCGTCGTCGGTCTATCCCGACGCCCGGCCGAACGCGACGGCGAGCGACCTCAGGCCGTCCGGGGGCGGCTCGTTCACCACGACCGGCACCGTGCACGCGGGCACCCCGGTGATGCTCCCGCTGGTCGGTATCGCGCCCAATCGGCTCCCCGGCACCCCGCAGAACGCGAGGGCGGCGAGCGGCAGCGGCATCACCGGCACCGTCTGGCTGGACTTCAAGCTGGGCGGCGGCGGCACGAAGGGCAAGGTCGACCCGGGCGAGAAGGCGCTCAAGGGCGTCACGGTGGAGGCCGTGAAGGACGGCAAGGTGGTCGCCTCCGCCAAGAGCGGCGCGGACGGCACCTTCACTCTCCCGGCGAAGGCCGAGGGGGCCCGACTGCGGCTGCCGGCCTCGAACTTCTCCGCGCCCTACAGCGGCATCGACTGGCTCGGGCCGACGCTCGTCACACCGGCGATCATCGGGGCGTACGTCTGGATGTGGGCGGGCTTCGCGATGGTGCTGATCGCGGCCGGTCTCGCGGGCGTCGACCGCAACCTGCTGGAGGCGGCGCGGGTCGACGGGGCCAACGAGTGGCAGGTGTTCCGGCGGATCACGGTGCCGCTGCTCGCGCCGGTCCTGGTCGTCGTCCTCGTCACGCTGATGATCAACGTGATGAAGATCTTCGACCTGGTCTACATCATCGCCCCGCAGCCCAGTCAGGACGACGCCAACGTCCTCGCCCTGCAGTTGTTCCTGTCGTCCTTCGGTGGCGGCGGCAACGAGGGCGTCGGCAGCGCGATCGGCGTCATCCTGCTGCTGCTCGTTCTGCCGGTGATGTGGGTCAACATCCGGCGTCTGCGAAGGGAGAAGCAACGGTGACCGCACTCGACACCACCGTGCGCGCCAAGCGCTCCGTCGCCGCCCGGGTGGCGAGCGGCGCGGCGGGCGGCGTGATGCGGGTCTTCCTGGTCGTGGTCGCCGTGTTCTGGCTGGTGCCCACCTTCGGCCTGCTGGTCTCCTCCTTCCGCCGGCCCACCGACATCGCCGCCTCGGGCTGGTGGAAGGTGTTCACCGCGCCCGGTCAACTGACCGCCAGGAGCTACCAGTCGCTGCTGGAGAAGGACGCGATCACGCACGCGTTGTTCAACACGGTGTGGATCACGGTGCCGGCGACGCTGCTCGTCGTGCTGCTCGGCGCGATGGCCGGATACGCGTTCGCCTGGATGGACTTCAAGGGCCGCGACTGGTGGTTCCTGGTCGTGGTCGCGCTGCTCGTGGTCCCGGTGCAGGTCGCGCTGATCCCGCTCGCCGACCTCTTCGGCAGGATCGGCATCTTCGGCGACATCATCGGCGTGGTCCTCTTCCACGTCGGCTTCGGACTGCCGTTCGCCATCTTCCTGCTGCGCAACTTCTTCGCGGAGATCCCGCGTGAACTCCTGGAGGCGGCACGGCTGGACGGGGCGGGCGAGACCCGGCTGTTCCTCACCGTCGTTCTCCCGCTGGGCGCCCCGGCCATCGCCTCGCTGGGCATCTTCCAGTTCCTGTGGGTGTGGAACGACATGCTGGTCGCGCTGGTCTTCTCCAACTCCCAGTCGCAGCCGCTGACCGTCGCCCTCCAGCAGCAGGTACGGCAGTTCGGCAACAACATCGACGTGCTGGCACCCGGCGCGTTCATCTCCATGGTGATCCCGCTGATCGTGTTCTTCGCGTTCCAGCGGCAGTTCGTGTCCGGGGTGATGGCGGGCGCCGTCAAGTAGCCGCCACGTCAACGGAAAGGGGGGACGCCCACACCGGGCGTCCCCCTTATGCCGTACGAAACCGTAACCAAGTCACTCCATCGGCCGTTTCCGGGCAAGGCCCACTCGTCCGCGCCGACCCCATGGATGTGCCGTGCCCAGGTTCAGTGTCATCGTCCCCGCGTACAAGGTCCAGGCGTACCTGCACGAGTGCCTGGACTCGGTGCTGTCGCAGTCCTACCGGGATCTGGAGCTGATCGCCGTCGACGACTGCTCGCCGGACGGATCCGGCGCGCTCATCGACGAGTTCGCGGCCCGCGACCCACGCGTGCGCCCCCTGCACCTCGCCGAGAACCAGGGCCTCGGGCCTGCCCGCAACGCCGGTATGGCGCAGGCGAGGGGCGACTACCTCGTCTTCCTGGACGGCGACGACACCCTCACCCCGCACGCCCTGTGCGCGATCGCCGACCGGCTGAAGGAGACGGGCGAACCGGACGTGCTGGTCTACGACTACGCGCGGACGTTCTGGACCGGCGAGACCCTCCGCAACCAGGCCGCCGCGCAGCTCGCCGAGGAAGGCCCGGCACCGTTCCGTCTGGAGGACCGCCCGGGCCTGCTGCAGCTGCTGATGGTGGCCTGGAACAAGGCGTACCGGCGGGAGTTCGTCGAGCGCGAGGCCCTCACCTTCCCGCAGGGCTACTACGAGGACACCCCGTGGACCTTCCCGGCGCTGATGGCGGCCGGATCGCTGGCGACCCTCGACCGGGTGTGCGTGCACTACCGGCAGCGCCGGCGGGGCAACATCCTCGGCACGACGAGCCGCCGGCACTTCGACGTGTTCGAGCAGTACGACCGTGTCTTCCAGTACGTCGAGCGGCACCCCCCACTGGCGCGCTGGCGCCCGGTCCTGTTCCGCCGCATGGTCGACCACCTGGCGGTCGTGTTCACCCGGCCGGGGCGGCTGCCGCGCGAGGCACGCGCCGAGTTCCTGCGCAAGGCCCGCGCCCACTACCGGCGTTACCGCGTCCCCGGCGCACCGCTCACCCTGCGCCATTCCCTGATCCGCTGGGGCCTGCACCGCACGTACCGGGCTCTGCGGGCGGCCTCCGCGCTGCGCCGCGGGCTGCTCAAGAGCACCACCCGCCTGGTCAGGTCCCTGCGCGCGACGGCCCTGCGCGCCCACTACCGCGTCCAGCGCACCCTGCCGCTGCGCGCCGACCGTGCCGCATTCGGGGCGGCGGAGGGCCGCGGCTGCAATCCGGCCGCCCTGGAGGAGGCGTTCCGCGCGCTCACCCCGCACATCCGCACGGCCTGGCTCACCGGCCCCGACCGGGCCGCGTACTGGACGGCCCTGGCCCGCTCCAAGTACCTCGTCCACAACGCGGAGTTCGACCACCGCCTGGTCAAGCGCCGCGGGCAGGTCCTGATCCAGACCCAACGCGGCACGCCGCTCGGCCACATGGGCCTCGACCTCCAGGAACGTCCGGCGGCGGCACGGGACCTGGACTTCGAGCGACTGCTCGAGGACGTCGACCGCTGGGACTACGTCGTGTCCGCCAACCGCCACTCCACCCTGGTCTGGGAGCGCGTCCACCCGGGCGACTACACCACCCTGGAGTACGGCCAGCCCCGCACCGACCTGTTCCAGAAGGCCACGTCGGCGGAGGTCACCCGGCTGCGTACGGCCCTCGGCATCCCCGAGGACACGGTCGCCGTCCTCTACGTCCCCGCCCCCCGCGACTACCGCCGCACCCAGGCCTCCCCCCTCGACCTGGAACGCGTCCTTCGCCGCCTGGGCCCCGGCTACGTGATCCTCGCCCGCACCCCGGGCCCCGTCCCGCGCGACGCACGGATCATCGACGTCACCGGCCACCCGAGCCTGACCTCCCTCTGCCTCGCCTCGGACGCCCTGGTCACCGACTACGCGCCCGTGATGTTCGACTACGCCGGCCTCGACCGCCCGATCGTGCTCCACACCGAGGACTGGGAGGCGTACGACGCGGCCCGCGGCACCTACGTCGACCTGCGCTCCTTCCCGCCCGGCGCGGTCGCCCGCAGCGAGGACGAGCTGATCGACGTCTTCGCCACCGGCCACTGGCGCGGCTCCCGCTCCGCCCGGCTGCGCGCCGCCTTCCGCGAGCGCTTCTGCCCGTACGACGACGGACGCGCCGCCGAACGGGTCGTCCGCCACGTGGTGCTGGGGGAAGCCGGCCTCCCGGCGGTGATCCCCCCAGGCGAGCGGCACCCGGTCCCGTCCGCCGCCGCGGGCCTCGCGCGCGCCTCGCAGGCCACCCTGCCGCAACCCACCGGTTCCCTGACCGTCACCGACAGCCTCTGAACGCCGTTCTCACTCCGGGGAGTTCGCATGTCCTCCAGCCCGTCACGGCCCACCCCGAGCCGGCCGTCCACCTGGCGTCCGGCGGGACGGCCAGGACACTGACCGCATCGAACCCTACGAAAACCGACAGAAAGAGCAGAATGCCCCGCTTCAGCATCATCGTCCCGTCCCATGGCGTGACCGGCCGGCTGTCCCAGGCGCTGGACTCGGTCCTCGCGCAGTCCTACGGCGACTTCGAGCTGATCCCGGTCTGCGACGCACCCGACGCGCCGGGAGCGGACCTCGCGGCCCGGTACGCCGAGCGGGACTCCCGGGTCAGCCCGGTGCACTCGCCGCCGACGGACGGTCTGGCCGGGGCGCGCAACACCGGGACCCGGGCGGCGACCGGCGCGTATCTGCTGTACCTCGACGGCGACGACACCCTCGTCCCGGGCGCGCTGGCGGCGCTGGACGCGCGGCTGGCCGAAGCCGGTGACGTGGACGTCCTGTACGTGGAGCACGAACGGGTGCCCTGGTGGGAGGGCGAGCCGACCAACCCGACGGCGCTGCTGCTCCCGCCGAAGACCCCGGACGGCGCGTTCTCCCCCGACCAGGTTCCGCAGCTGACCGGCGTCCAGCTCCCGGCGTGGAGCGCGGCCTACCGCCGGGCCTTCCTCACCGAGCACGGTCTCGCCTTCCCGGACAGCCACTACACCGACGTCGGCTTCGGCGCCCTGGTGGCGCTGCGGGCCGAGAAGGTGGCGGTGCTGCGGGAGGTCGTCGTACGGCATCTGGTGCGCCGGCAGGGCAGCCGGCTGAACCTGCCGGGCGGGCAGCACGCGGACCTGCTCGACCAGGTCGAGCTGGTGATGACCCGAGCCGTCGAACTCGGCCTGCACGAGGAGCGGTTGGTGCCGCTGTTCGACCACCTCTTCGCCACCGTCCTGAGGACGGCCGCCCACCCCCACCGGATCGCCGCCGGCCGCCGCGCCTTCTTCCGCCGGGCGGGCAGGCTCTACCGCCGCCACCGCCCGGCCGGTTTCCGCACCCCGGGCGGCAGCCTCGGCGTCCAGCACCGGCTGCTGGCGAGCGGGGCGTACGCGGCCTTCCGCGCCCTGCGGGACGTCAACCGGTCGACGACCCACATCCGCGAGATCCTGCCGCGCCCGCACGGCCTGCGTACCCGGCTCCGCTACGCCCGCGCCCTGCGCCGCCCGCTCGATCCCGGCCTCGCCGTGTACTGCGCCTACTGGGGCCGTGGCTACACCTGCAACCCGGCCGCCATCCACGCCAAGGCCCGCGAACTGGCCCCGCACCTGCGCGCGGTGTTCCTGGTCGAGGCGGACCAGGCGCACACCGTGCCCGAGGACATCGAGTACGCGGTGATCGGCAGCGCGAAGTACTGGGACGTCCTCGCCCGCGCCACGTACCTCATCAACAACGCCAACTTCGCGGACGCCGTCGTCAAACGCCCCGGCAGCGTGCACTTGTCGACCCAGCACGGCACCCCGCTGAAGAAGATGGGCGTCGACCAGGCGACGTACCCGGTGGTGGCCGCCGCGACCGGCAGCTTCACCAAGCTGCTGGACCGCGTGGACCGCTGGGACTACAACCTCACCTCCAACCGCCACTCCACCGAGATGTGGGAGCGGGCCTTCCCGGCCGCGCACGAGACGCTCGAGTACGGCTATCCGCGCAACGACGTCTACTACACGGCGACCGGGGACGACGTGGCGCGCGTCCGGCGGGAGTTGGGCGTCCCGGAGGGCAGCACGGCGGTCCTCTACGCCCCGACCCACCGGGACTACCACACCGGCTTCGAGACCGGCCTTGACCTGGAGGCCTTCTGCGCGGAGGCCGGCGAGGACGTGGTGGTGCTGCTGCGCGCCCACTACTTCTACGACCGGGGCAGCGCGCACAGCACCGGCCGGATCATCGACGTGACCGCGCACCGCTCCGCCGAGGACGTGTGCCTGGCCGCGGACGCGCTGGTCACCGACTACTCGTCCATCATGTTCGACTACGCCAACCTGGACCGGCCGATCGTCGTGTACGCGGACGACTGGGACGTCTACCGGGAGACGCGGGGCGTCTACTTCGACCTCATGGAGCAGCCGCCGGGGCCGGTGACCCGGACGCCCCAGGAACTGGCCCGGGTCTTCCGGGACGGCTCCTGGGCGGGCCCGGAGTCCGCCCGCGCGCGGACCGCCTTCCGGGAGCGGTTCTGCCAGTTCGACGACGGGCGCGCCGCCGAACGCGTCGTACGCCGGGTGCTGCTGGGCGAGCCGCCCGAGTCCCTCCCGCCCGTGATCCCGCTCGCCGACCGTACCCCGGCCCCGGTGCCCGCCCTCGTGAGGAACTGAGACCCGTGCCCCGCTTCAGCATCATCGTCCCCGTCTTCAAGGTGCAGGGTTACCTGCGCGAGTGCCTCGACTCGGTGCTCGGCCAGTCGTACCCCGACATCGAGGTGATCGCCGTCGACGACCGCTCGCCCGACGGCTGCGGCGCGATCCTCGACGAGTACGCGGCACGCGACGAGCGGGTGCGGGTGCTGCACCTGCCCGAGAACGTCGGCCTCGGCCGCGCCCGCAACGCGGGCCTGGAGCAGGCGCGCGGCGACTACGTCCTCTTCCTCGACAGCGACGACCTCTACACGCCGGGCCTGCTGGCCGCCGTCGCCGACCGGCTCCGGAGCGCCGAGGACCCGGACATCCTGGTCTTCGACCACGTCCGCACCTACTGGTGGGGGCGGGGCGGCCCCAGCGACGCCTCCGAGCTGCTGGCCCGGGCCGGCCAGGACGTCTTCGACCTGCGGACGAACCCCGAGTACGTCCATCTGTTCCTGGTCGCGTGGAACAAGGCGTACCGCAGGGCCTTCTTCCTGGAACACGGCCTGCAGTACGCGCCCGGACTGTACGAGGACGCGCCGGTCACCTACCGCTCGCTGGTGCTGGCCGAGCGCATCGCGTGCCTGAACCGGATCGGCGTGGAGTACCGGCAGCGGCGGCAGGGCGCGATCACCAGGACGCCGGGGCGCCGGCACTTCGACATCTTCGCGCAGTACGAGGGCCTGTTCGCGTTCCTGGAGGAGCGGGACGACCTGGCCTGGGCCCGGCCGCTGCTGTTCGAACGGGCCCTGGACCACATGCTGTACGTGATCGCACGCGAGGACCGGGTGACGCCGTCCGACCGCTCCGCCTTCCACCGGGAGATGCGCGCCTTCCACCGCCGGCACTGTCCCGAGGGCTTCACCCCGCCGAACGGCCCGCGCGGCACCGAGATGCGCCTCCTGGCGAGCGCGCCCTACGCCTCCTACGCGGCCCTGCAGGGTGCGCGCGGGGCGCGCAGGCTGGCCGGGGCGGCCAAACGGCGTACGGCGCAGAAGGCGTCGGCGGTGGCCCACAGGTCCTGGTACGCGGCCCTGTCGAGTCTGCCCCTCGACCCGCATCTCGTCGTCTACTCCGCCTCCCACCACACGACCGTGTCCGGCGATCCGGCCGCGATCCATGCCAAGGCCCGGGAGATCGCACCGCAGTTGCGCGGGGTGTGGGTCGTGCAGGAGGACGCGGTGGACACCGTGCCGGCCGGAGTCGAGTACGTCCTGCCGGGCTCACGGCGCTACCACGCGCTGATGGCGCGGGCGACGTACTGGGTGAACAACGTCAACTGGCCCGGCGCGCTGGCCAAACGCCCCGGACAGGTCCAGATCCAGACCCACCAGGGCACCCCGCTCAAGTACATGGGCGTCGACCTGCTGGACAAGCCCGGCGCACGGCACGGCTTCAGCGTGCCGAGGATGCTGCACCGCGCCGACCGATGGGACGTGAGCCTGGTCGCCAACCGGCACTCGGAGCTGGTGTGGGAGCGGGCGTACCCGTGTCACTTCGCCTCGGCGCGCACGGGCAGCCCCCGCAACGACGTGCTGGTCACCGGTGATACGGCGCGGGCGCGGGCGGTCCGCGCGCGGCTGGGCGTTCCGGCCGACCACACGGTGGTGCTGTACGCCCCGACACGCCGGGAGTACCGCCGGGGCGGCCACGTCGACCGGATCGACCTGGCCCGGTTCGCCGCGGACCTCGGCGAGGGGCACACCCTGGTCGTCCGTCTGCACCCGACCCTCGTCGTCGGGACGGCCCGCGGGATGGGGCTGGCCGATCTGCACGGGCGGGGCGTCCTCGTCGACGCGACCGACGAACCGCACGTCGAGGACCTGATGCTGGCCTCGGACGTGCTGGTCACCGATTATTCGGCGCTGATGTTCGACTACGCCAACCTGGACCGGCCGATCGTGATCCACGCCGACGACTGGGGCGCGTACGCGGCGAGCCGGGGCGCCTATTTCGACATCACCGCCGAGGCGCCGGGTCATGTCTCGCGCTCCTACCGTGAGCTGGCGTGGCTGTTCGCCTCCGGCACCTGGCGGGACGAGGAGTCGGCGGGACTGCGGGCCGCGTTCCGGGAGCGGTTCTGCGAGTTCGACGACGGCCGGGCCGCCGAGCGGGTGGTGCGGACGCTGCTGCTGGGCGAGCGGATGCCGGAACCGGTGTCGTCGCGCGCCATCCCGGCCCCGTCCAACGGGCGGACTCCCTCGGTCCGGTGAGCGCGCGACAGCGCGGACGCCGGTGCAGGGGCGTCCGCGCTGTCTGTTCGGGGTGGCCGTCAGCCGGTCACTCGATGACGAGGTCGACCTCGATGTTGCCCCGGGTGGCGTTGGAGTACGGGCAGACCTGGTGGGCGGTCTCCACGAGCTTGCGGCCGGTCTCCTCGTCCACGGTGTCCGGCAGCTCGACGCGCAGCGTCACCTTCAGGGCGAAGCCCTCGCCCTGCTTGCCTATGCCGACCTCGGCGGTCACGGCGGCGTCGCTCACGTCCACCTTGGCCTGGCGGCCGACGAGGCCGAGGGCGCTGCCGAAGCAGGCGGCGTAACCGGCGGCGAACAGCTGCTCGGGGTTGGTGCCCTCACCGTTGCCGCCCAGCTCCACCGGCGGCGCCAGCTTCACGTCGATCTTGCCGTCGTTCGTGAAGGCCTTGCCGTCACGGCCGTGGGTGGCGGTGGCGACCGCGGTGTAGAGCGCGTCCATGGGAAACCATCCCTCTCAAGTAGATCCTGTTCCGGCGGCCTCTCGGTGGCCGCCGTACGACCACAAGTAGAGCACACAATTCAGTTGTGCACAACTAAATGGCTCGCAAGAGCTATCCTGGAGGCATGAGTACGACGCCCACCACCGACTGGCTCCGCCTGGACCAGCAGATCTGCTTCTCCCTGCACGCCGCCTCGCGCGCCTTCGGCGGCGTCTACCGCCTGGTCCTCAAGGACCTCGGCCTGACCTATCCGCAGTACCTGGTGATGCTGGTGCTGTGGGAACACGGGGACCTGCCGGTCAAGAAGCTGGGGGAACACCTGCGCCTCGACTCCGGCACGCTCTCCCCGCTGCTCAAACGCCTGGAGGCGGCCGGTCTGGTCCGCCGTGAGCGCAGCGCGCGCGACGAGCGCTCGGTGGAGGTGCGGCTCACCGAGGAGGGCAGCGCGCTGCGCGAGCGCGCTCTGCAGGTGCCGCGCCGGATCGCCGTCGCGACCGGCCTGGACATCGACGAGATCCGCTCGCTGCGGGCACGGCTCGACGAGCTCACGACGGCGCTGGACGCGGCCACGGCGGCAGAGGCGTCAGGGCCGTCCCAGGGGTGAGGACCCGATCGCGGGGGCGCGGCGGACGTACAGGCGCAGGGCCACCCGGCCGCTGACATACTGCCACCGGGGCGTGAACCGCCCCTTGAGGGCGGCGAGTTCGGCTCGTTCGACCGCGTCCCCCGGGGAGGTCCCCCGGCGCAGCACCCGCTTGTCACCGACGACCCAGACCCGGTCCGCGCGGGCCAGCCGGTCCGCCACGTCCCGGGCACCGACCTCCCGCCCGGTCAACGTCCCCGAACTCGCCCCCGGCTCCCCCAACGCGATGTCCCGGGCCTGCCGGAAGCCTGCCGGGTACGCCGACGCCGTGATCCGCCAGAACGACGGCACGAACAGCACGGGGTCACCGGGCCGGATGTCCCGGGCGGCGAGCGCGGAGACCGCGGCGAGGTTCTCCGGCCGGTGCGCGGGAGAACGGTCGTGGCGATACAGGGGCAGGTCGTGCAGGAAGACGACGGCGACCGCGAGAACGCCGGTGAGGGTGAGGAGGGGGACCCGCGGCGGGCGGTGGGCGGGCAGGGGGGACCGGCGGGCGTCGGGCGAGGCGTCGTCGGCGACCAGAACGTCCGATGCGTGGCCGGTGCTCAGCGGACCGCTCGCGGACGGTCCCTTCGCGCGCGGGACGTCCGCCCCGCGCGGCCGGCCGCTGTCGCTTCCCGAGCCGTTGTGGACCGGCAGGTCGTGTGACGCGGGGCGACTCCTCGGCCGACCCAGGGGCAAGCGAGCCACGACCGACGCCAGCCACTCACCCCCCGCCGCCACCAACAGCGGTGCCCCGGCGAACGCGTACAGCACGTAGCGCTCGTGGTACAGCGGCTGGATCTGCGACACGCCCATCAGCAGCGCGGGCGGCAGCACGAGCAGGGGCACGGCGACCGCGCCGACCCGTCGCGCGCTCAAGGCCCCGAGCACCGCCAGCAGCGCGCTTGTCCAGAAAACGACCCCTGAAGGGGTGACGGCGAGCGCCCGGACCAGTTCCTCGGCCTTGTCCCGGTCCGGCGCCACCAGCCAGCCCACCTGTCCCACCTGGCCGTGGGACACCCAAGCGAGCGGCGCCAGAACGACCCCCACCGCCACCACGGCGCGTCCCCACCCCAGCCACACCCGCCGCGGCGCCCGCGCCAGCAGCAGGGTCACGGCATGCGCGCACACCGCGAGCACCGCGAACTCGTGCAGCAGACAGGTCACGGCGAGCACCGCGCCGTACCGGCGCCAGGGCCACGGACGCGTCGACGGGGCCGCCTCCAGGCCCGTCACCAGCAGCAGCGTCGAACCGATGACGCCCGCCGAGACGATCGCGTACGACCGCCCTTCCTGCGCGTAGTGGCCGATCAGCGGCGTGCAGGCGTACAGGAGGCCGGACCACAGGCCCACCCTCGGACCGGCCAGCCGCAGGCCGAGCACCCCGACCAGGCCCGCGCTCACCGCGGCCCCGCACACGGACGGCAGCCGCAGTGCCACCTCGTCGGCGCGGACGGTAAGGACGAGGTGCATGAAGAGGTAGTACAGACCGTGCACGGCGTCCACCGAATGCAGCAGCCGCCAGATCTGCGGCACCGTGCGCCGTCCGACCAGGAAGGTGACGCTCTCGTCGCCCCACATGCCGCCCCGGTCCAGGTGCCACAGTCCGATCACCAGCATCACGACGGCGGGCACGGCCACGGCCACGACCTCCGCCCGCAGCACGCGACGCACCGTGCTCTTACCGTCCACTCGCGAGTTTCCGGACTGTTGGCAATCTCTTACCGGCGATTGACGGAGAATCTGCATGCCTACTCCATTCGCCCGGCTTACGATCCGCCGTGATGAACGCGGAGCAGAGCTCAAAGACACGACGCCATCTGTTCGCCCTCGCCGCCGGCTGGCTCGCCACCCGGGCCACGATGCTGTGGCTGCTCGCCCACGACGGCATGCCGCGCCTCGGCGGGGGCTCGGTCACCCGGGAGGTGTGGCACCTTTACCACCACTGGTACGTCGTCCTGAGACACGGCGGCTTCCCCGTCCACGACGCGCTGTGGCAGTACCCGCCGGGTGCGGGCGCGGTCCTGCTCTCGCCGGCGCTGCTGCCGGGCCTGACCTACTTCCAGGCCTTCGTCGTCCTCACCCTGGCCTGCGACGCGGCGATCACCGCCGCACTGGCGTTCACCGGCGCCCGCGGCCACCGCACCCTCCTCGGCGCGGCGGTGTGGGTGGCCGGCCTCCCGCTGCTGCTGCACACCCCGCTCGCCCGATACGACGTCGAGGTGACCGCCCTCGCCGTCATCTCCCTGTTGACGTTGCCGCGCTCCACGCGCGCGTGCGGTGCGTTCGCGGCGCTGGGCGCCCTGGTGAAGGTGTGGCCGGCGCTGGTGCTGCTGGGCACGCCGAGGGGCCGTATGACGCGCTCGGCGTGGACCTGGGCCCTGGCCACGGGGACCGTCGCCCTGGGCTTGCTGGCGGCCACTTTCGCCAACCCCTTCGGGTTCCTGCGCGAACAGGGCGGCCGGGGCGTGCAGATCGAGTCGCTGGGCGGCACGGTCCTGTCCTTCGCCGTGCACGCCGGCTGGCCGGGGAAGGTGCGCTACCAGTACGGCGCCATGGAGTTCACCGGCCCCTACGTGCGCACGGTCGCCCACGTCTCCCTCGCGCTCACCGCGATCGCCTTCGTGCTGCTGCTGCTGTGGCGGCTGCGGGCCCGGCGCTGGACGCCCGCCACGCCGTACGACGCGGCGCTCGCGGCGGTGCTCCTGTTCACCGTCACCAGCCGGGTGATCAGCCCGCAGTACATGATCTGGCTGGTGGGCCTGGCCGCCGTCTGCCTGACCTCGCGGAACACCGTGCAGCGTCCGGTGGCCTGGCTGATCCTGGCGGCGACGGCGGTCAGCGCCGTCGTGTACCCGGTCATGTACGGCCAGGTCATGGCCTGCACCTGGGCGGGCTGCGCCCTGATGCTCGTCCGCAACGGCCTGCTGGCGACCGCCGCCGTCCTGTCCTTCGTGCGCCTGTGGCGCTCCACCGCGGCCCCGCAGGGCATGCCCGGGGCGCCCCGCCGCTCCCCGGACAGCCTGGGAGCCGGCCAGGCGGTGCCGGTCTGAGGTCCCGCCTGCTTCACTGGTACCGAACGCGAGCACGACGGCTCGACCCAGTGGGGGGACGAGGCACATGACCTGGCTGATCACCGGCGGCGCCGGTTACATCGGGGCGCACGTCGTCCGGGCGATGGCCGGGGCGGGCGAGCGGACGGTGGTGTACGACGACCTGTCGACGGGCCTCGGCGAGCGGGTGCCCGACGGGGTGCCGCTGGTGGTCGGCTCGACGCTGGACGGCCCGCGCGTCGCCCGCGCCCTGGCCGACCACGAGATCACCGGAGTCGTCCACCTGGCGGCGAAGAAGCAGGTGGGCGAGTCGGTGGACCGGCCGCTGCACTACTACCGGGAGAACGTCGAGGGCCTGCGCGTCCTGCTGGAGGCCGTGACGGCGGCCGGCGTCCCGTCCTTCGTCTTCTCCTCCTCGGCCGCGGTGTACGGCACTCCGGACGTGGACCTGGTGACGGAGGAGACGCCCTGCGTGCCGATGTCCCCGTACGGCGAGACGAAGCTGGCCGGTGAGTGGCTGGTCCGGGCGACGGGCCGGGCGACGGGCCTCGCCACCGCCTGCCTGCGCTACTTCAACGTGGCGGGCGCGGCCGGCCCGGACCTGGCGGACGTCGGCGTCTTCAACCTGATCCCCATGGTCTTCGAGAAGCTGACCGAGAACGCGCCGCCGCGCATCTTCGGCGACGACTATCCGACCCCCGACGGCACCTGCGTGCGCGACTACGTCCACGTGGTGGACCTGGCCGAGGCGCACGTCGCGGCCGCCCGCGCCCTCGCTTCCTCCCCCGGCCGCGACCTCACCCTCAACATCGGCCGCGGCGAAGGGGTCTCGGTCCGCGAGATGATCGACCGCATCAACACGGTCACCGGCCACGACCGCCCCCCGACGGTCGTCCCCCGCCGCCCCGGCGACCCGGCCCGCGTGGTCGCCTCCGCCGACCGCGCCACCGCGGAACTGGCCTGGAAGGCCAGGCACGACATCCACGACATGATCACGTCGGCCTGGGCGGGGTGGGTACGGCTGCATCCGAAGGCGGCGCGGAGGTAGCAGCCCCAGCGGCCGCGGTCGCCCTGGTCAGGCGTTGTTCAGGTGCGCCAGGACGGCCAGGACCCGGCGGTGGCCGCTGTCGCTCGGGGGCAGGCCCAGTTCGAGGAAGACGTTGCCGATGTGTTCGTGGACGGCGCGTTCGGTCACGACGAGGGTCTTGGCGATGGTCGCGTTGTCGTGGCCCTCTGCCATGAGCGCCGGCACCTCGCGCTCGCGCGGCGTCAGGGAGTCGAGGGGCGAGTCCTCGCGGCGGGTGAGGAGTTCGGTGACGACCTCGGGGTCGAGCGCGGTGCCGCCGGCCGCGACCCGTTCCAGCGCGTAGAGGAACTCGTCGACCCGGCCGACGCGGTCCTTGAGGAGGTAGCCGAGCCCGCTCGCCCCGTCGGCCAGCAACTCGGCGGCGTACGACTCCTCGACGTGCTGCGACAGGACGAGGACCGGAAGCCCGGGGATCCGCTCGCGCGCCTCCAGCGCCGCCCGCAGGCCCTCGTCGCGGAAGCCGGGAGGCATCCGGACGTCCAGCACGGCCGCGTCGGGGCGGTGCTCCAGGAGCGCGGGCAGCACCTCGGGCCCGGTGCCGGCGACGGCCACGACCTCGTGCCCGACGGAGGTCAGCAGCAGGACGAGGCCCTCGCGCAGCAGGGCGTTGTCCTCGGCGATCACGACTCTCACGGGAGGTCCGCCTCAACTCCGGTCACCGCAGCCTACTCACAGCGCCTTGACGGCCTCCGCCGTGGCCCGGGCGAGGGCCCCCAGGTATCCCTTGGGCAGCTTCGGGCTGCGGATCACCACCGAACGCCAGTACAGCGGCCCGGAGATCAGGTCGAGCGCCAGCTCGTCGTCGAGGCCGGCCCGGACCTCGCCGCGCTGCTCCGCCGCCGCGATGATCTTGCTGGCCACGCCCTCCTGGCCCTGCCGCAGAGCTTTCTGCACGGCCTCGGCGATGTCCGGGTTGCGGGCCGCCTCCGCCTGGAGGTCCGGGAGGATCTGCGAGGCCACGGGGTGGCGCAGGGCTCGGGAGGTGACCTCGTACAGCAGGCGCAGGTCGCCCTCGAGGGAGCCCGTGTCGGGCACCGGCAGGCCCTGCACGGCGAGCGCGGAGACGATGTCGAGCACCAGGTGCAGCTTGGAACGCCAGCGGCGGTAGACCGCGGTCTTGCCGACGCCCGCCCGGCGGGCGATGCCCTCGATGGACATCCGCGCATAGCCGACGGACGCGAGCTCCTCGAAGACGGCCGCCCGAATGGCCTCCGTCACGTCCTCACGGAGTACGGCCGCCCCGGCTGGGGTCCGGCGGCGCGGACGCGTCTGGGGCTCCTCGGCGTTCGTCGTCATGCGGACCAGCATAGGGCGTTGCGACGATACGGTCCCGTCCCCACGCGAGAATGCCGGGGACGCCAGGAGGCGCGACGGACTCACCCGTCCGGTCCGTGACGACGAAACGGTTGCGTTCCGACGCCAACTCCGCCTACGCTCACGTTGCGACGATACGGTCCCGTCCCGACGTAAAAGAACAGTAAGCAAAGCGCAAAGGAAACGCCGGGCGACAGACCGGCCGGCCTCCGCCGGACGCCCAGCACCCCTCCCCCGAGTGAAAGCAGCGGATGTGAGCCAGGTCCTCGACACACCGCCCCCGACGCCGGCCCCGGCCGACGACGACCTCGCGGCCCTCGCCGCCCGCCACGGCCTCTCGGTCAGCGGCGCCCGCCCCTCCCTGCCCGAGTACGTCCGGCAGCTGTGGGAGCGCCGCCACTTCATCACCGCCTTCGCCACCGCCAAGCTCACCGCCCAGTACAGCCAGGCGAAGCTCGGCCAGGTCTGGCAGGTCATGACCCCGCTGCTGAACGCGGCGGTGTACTACTTCATCTTCGGCGTCCTGCTCAACACCAAGCGCGGTGTGCCGGACTACATCCCGTTCCTGGTCACCGGCGTGTTCATCTGGACGTTCACGCAGAGCTCGATCATGGCGGGCACCCGAGCCATCTCCGGCAACCTCGGCCTCGTCCGCGCCCTGCACTTCCCGCGGGCCGCGCTGCCGATCTCCTTCGCGCTCCAGCAGCTGCAGCAGCTGCTGTTCTCGATGGCCGCCCTGGTCGCCATCCTGCTCGGCTTCGGTGTCCCGATCGCCTTCTCCTGGCTGCTCGCGGTCCCGATCCTGGTGCTGCAGTTCACCTTCAACACCGGCGTCGCGCTGATCATGGCGCGGATGGGCGCCAAGACCCCCGACATCGCCCAGCTGATGCCGTTCATTCTGCGCACCTGGATGTACGTGTCCGGCGTGATGTGGAGCATCACCAAGCTCACCAAGGGCGACCACCTGCCCCACTGGGCCATCATCGCCCTCGAGACCAACCCGGCGGCCGTCTACATCGACCTCATGCGCTTCGCGCTGATCGACAGCTTCCACGCCAAGCAGCTGCCCCCGCACGTGTGGGCGGCGGCCACCGGCTGGGCCCTGCTCGCCGGCGTGGGCGGTTTCATCTACTTCTGGAAGGCCGAGGAGATGTACGGCCGTGGCTGAGTACCCCTACGACACCTACGCCATCGACGACCGCGTCCCCGCCGACCGGATCGACCGCCTCCCCGCCGCGCCGATCCCCACCGTCGTCTGCGACGGCGTCGACATCGTCTACCGGGTCAACGGCACCGGCGCCGGACGCGGGTCCGCGACCGCCGCCCTCAACCGCATGCTGCGCCGAGAGCGGGCCGAGAAGGCGGCCGGCGTGCGCACGGTGCACGCCGTCAAGAACGTGTCGTTCGTCGCGTACAAGGGCGAGGCCATCGGCCTGATCGGCACCAACGGTTCCGGCAAGTCGACGCTGCTGAAGGCGGTCGCGGGCCTGCTGCCGGTCGAGAACGGGCACATCTACACCGACGGCCAGCCCTCCCTGCTCGGCGTCAACGCCGCTCTGATGGGCGACCTGACCGGCGAGAAGAACGTCTACCTCGGCGGCCTCGCGATGGGCATGTCCCGCGAGGAGGTCAAGGAGCGCTTCCAGGACATCGTCGACTTCTCCGGGATCAACGAGAAGGGCGACTTCATCACCCTCCCCATGCGGACCTACTCCTCCGGCATGGGCGCCCGCCTGCGCTTCTCCATCGCGGCCGCCAAGGACCACGACGTGCTGCTCATCGACGAGGCGCTCGCCACCGGCGACCGGTCCTTCCAGAAGCGCTCCGAGGAACGCATCCGCGAGCTGCGCCAGCGCGCGGGCACCGTGTTCCTGGTCAGCCACAACAACAAGTCGATCCGCGACACCTGCGAACGCGTGCTGTGGCTGGAGCGCGGCGTGCTGCGCATGGACGGGCCGACGGAAGAGGTCATGGCGGCCTACGAGGAGTTCACCGGCGGAGCGGACAAGCCGAAGGCCGCCTGAACTCCGCCGCGAGAGAAAGAGGGAGGTGCCCCGGGCCGGTCGGCCCGAGGCACCTCCCTTTCCGTACCGCCTGCTACGAGTGCGTCCGCAGCAGGGTGCGCATCGTCCGCATCGCCACCGACAGGTTGGCCAGGTCGAAGGTCTCCGAGCTCTGGATCTCCTCCAGGGTGGTGCGCGCCCGGCCCAGGATCGCCGTGTTCCTCTCCTCCCAGGCCTTGAAGCGCTGTTCGGGAGTCGAGGTGCCGTTGCCGACCGCCAGGACGTCGGCGGTCAGCGCCGCGTGGGCCGCGTAGAGGTCCTCGCGGATGGAGGCGCGGGCCATGGACTGCCAGCGGTCCGCGCGGGGCAACTCGATGATGCGGTCCATGAGCTGGGTGATCCGCAGCCGGTCGGCGAGGTCGTAGTACACCTCGGCGACGTCCAGCGGCTCCTTGCCCATGCGGTCGGCCACCGACACGATGTCGAGCGCCGGGAAGGCGGAGGAGAACCCGGCCACCCGCGTGGCGAGTTCGTCCGGGACGCCGGAGCCGGTCAGCTCGTCGTAGATCTGCTGCCACCACTCGAGGTCGGCGCCGCGCAGCAGCTTGGTCAGCTGGGACCAGACCTGTTCGACGCGCTCGGCGAAGAAGTCGACCGTCTCGGCGAGCTGCAGCGGCTGCGGCCGGTTGTTGAGCAGCCAGCGCGTGCCGCGCTCGACCAGCCGTCGCGAGTGCAGGCGGATCCGGGTCTGCACGGCGGCCTCGACCTGGTTGTCGAGGGCCTCCACCGCGTCCCACACCGGCGCCGAGCTGAAGATCGCGCGGGCCGCGGTCTGGGCGCGGACGATCTCCTCGAGCGAGGCCCCGGTCTCCTCCCGCAGACGGTGCAGGTACGTCGTACCGCCCGTGTTGACCGTGTCGTTGACCAGGACGGTCGTGACGATCTCGCGGCGCAGCGGGTGCTTGTCCATGTACTGCGGGAACTGCTCGCGCAGTGCCGTCGGGAAGTAGGCGTGCAGCAGGCTGCGCAGGTAGGGGTCGTCGGGGAGCGTGGTGTGCAGCAGCTCGTCGGCGACCGTGATCTTCGTGTACGCCAGCAGGACCGCCGTCTCCGGGCCGGTCAGGCCCTGGCCCTGGCCCAGGCGTTCGCGGATCTGGCGGTCGGTGGGCAGGAACTCCAGGGCCCGGTCGAGGTGGCCCTCCCGCACCAGGTG
This sequence comes from Streptomyces sp. NPDC101152, assembly GCF_044768275.1. Taxonomy (NCBI): domain Bacteria; kingdom Bacillati; phylum Actinomycetota; class Actinomycetes; order Kitasatosporales; family Streptomycetaceae; genus Streptomyces; species Streptomyces sp. NPDC101152. Next base: position 355,694 of record NZ_JBIWPO010000004.1, read on the forward strand.
GCGCATGAAGCGCTGCTGGGCGTGGAGCATGTCCTTGGACTGGGCGAGCGCGTTGGCGATGGCCGTGTTCTGCGCGTAGTTGTTGCGCAGGACCAGGCGCCCGACCTCGTCGGTCATCTCGGCGAGCACCTTGTTGCGCTGCTTGACGGTCAGGTCGCCGTCCGCGACCAGGCCGTTGAGCAGGATCTTGATGTTCACCTCGTGGTCGGAGGTGTCCACGCCCGCGCTGTTGTCGATGGCGTCCGTGTTGATCTTGCCGCCGTGCAGCGCGAACTCGATCCGGCCGAGCTGGGTCAGGCCCAGGTTGCCGCCCTCGCCGACGACCTTGACACGCAGGTCGGCGCCGTCGACGCGGATCGGGTCGTTGGCCTTGTCGCCGACGTCGGCATGCGACTCCGTACTGGCCTTCACGTACGTGCCGATGCCGCCGTTCCACAGCAGGTCGACCGGCGCCTTGAGGATCGCCTTCATCAGGTCGGCCGGGGTCATCTTGGCGACCTTGCCCTCGATGCCGAGGGCCTCCCGGATGTGCGCGTTGAGCGGGATGGCCTTGGCGGTACGGGGGAACACGCCCCCGCCGGCCGAGATGAGACCGGTGTCGTAGTCGGCCCAGCTGGAGCGCGGGAGTTCGAAGACGCGGCGGCGCTCGGCGTAGGAGGTGGCCGCGTCCGGGTTCGGGTCGATGAAGATGTGCCGGTGGTCGAAGGCGGCGACCAGGCGGATGTGCTCGCTCAGCAGCATGCCGTTGCCGAACACGTCACCGGACATGTCGCCGATGCCGACGACCGTGAAGTCCTCGCTCTGCGTGTCCACGCCCAGCTCACGGAAGTGCCGCTTGACGGACTCCCAGGCGCCGCGGGCGGTGATGCCCATGCCCTTGTGGTCGTAGCCCGCGGAGCCGCCGGAGGCGAAGGCGTCGCCGAGCCAGAAGTTGTAGTTCTCGGCGACCCCGTTGGCGATGTCGGAGAAGGTCGCGGTGCCCTTGTCGGCGGCGACCACGAGGTAGGTGTCGTCCTCGTCGTGCCGGACCACGTCGGCCGGGGGCACGACCTCGCCGGCCACCATGTTGTCGGTGATGTCGAGCAGCGCCGAGATGAACGTCTTGTAGCTGGCGATGCCCTCGGCCAGCCACGCGTCCCGGTCCGCCGCAGCGTCCGGCAGCTGCTTGGCGACGAAGCCGCCCTTGGCGCCGACCGGCACGATGACGGTGTTCTTCACCATCTGCGCCTTGACCAGGCCGAGGATCTCGGTACGGAAGTCCTCGCGCCGGTCGGACCAGCGCAGACCGCCGCGGGCGACCTTGCCGAAGCGCAGGTGCACGCCCTCCACGCGCGGCGAGTAGACCCAGATCTCGAACGCGGGGCGCGGCGCGGGCAGGTCCGGGATGGCCTGCGGATCGAACTTCATGGACACGTACGCGTGCGGCTTGCCGCCCGCCGCCTCCTGGAAGAAGTTGGTGCGCAGGGTCGCCCTGATGACGGTCAGGAAGGACCTGAGGATGCGGTCCTCGTCGAGCGACGCCACCTGGTCGAGGGCCGCGTCGACCTCCTCGAGGAGCGCGTCGACGATCTCGCGGCCGGCACGCTGGCGGTCCGGCGACATCCGTGCCTCGAACAGGGAGACGAGCAGCCGGGTGGTGTGGACGTTGTTGCGGAGGGTGTCCTCCATGTAGTCCTGCGAGAAGGTGGAGCCCGCCTGCCGCAGGTACTTGGCGTACGCCCGCAGCACCATCGCCTGCCGCCAGGTCAGCCCGGCGCTCAGCACGAGGGCGTTGAAGCCGTCGTTCTCCGCCTTGCCGGTCCAGGTGGCGGCGAAGGCCTCCTGGAAGCGCTCGCGGCCGTCGTCGCCGTAGTCGCCGCCGCTCTTCGAGGTGGGCATGCGCAGCCCGAAGTCGTAGATCCAGGCGATGGAGCGGTCCGCGCACCGCAGTTCGTAGGGCCGCTCGTCGGTGACCTCGACGCCGAGCCGGCTGAGGACCGGCAGCACGGCGGAGAGGGAGACGGCGTCGCCCTTGCGGTAGATCTTGAAGCGGCGCTCCTCGGGGGCCGCCCCCACCGGCTCGTAGAGGCTGAGGGAGAAGTCCTTGCCGTCCTGCTCCTGCGTCGCGGTGAGCTGTTCCAGGTGGACGAGGTCGGCGACCGCGGCGCGCGGCGTGTGGTCGGCCTTGTAGCCCTCCGGGAAGGCGTTGCTGTAGCGGCGCAGCAGTTCGGCGGCCCGCTCCTCGCCGAGTTCGGCGTTCAGCGCCTCGGCGAAGGCGTCGGCCCAGGACCGGGCGGCCTCCACCAGCCTGGCCTCGATGCGCTCCTTGTCGGCGTCGGACAGCTCCGGCAGGTCGGTGCCCGGCGGGACGCGGACCACGAAGTGCAGCCGGGACAGGATGGACTCGGTGTTCCAGGCGGTGAAGTCGACGCTGATGCCGCCGAGTTCCTCCTTGAGGATGTCGATGATCCTCAGGCGCACGCCGGTGGTGTAGCGGTCGCGGGGCAGGTAGACGAGGGCGGAGTAGTAGCGGCCGTACTCGTCCTGGCGCAGGTAGAGGCGCAGCCGCCGGCGTTCCTGGAGGTAGAGGACGGAGGTGGCGATGGCCTCCAGCTCGTCGGCCGGGGTCTGGAAGAGCTCGTCGCGCGGGTACGTCTCCAGGATCTGCAGCAGGTCCCGGCCGTCGTGGCTGTTGGGCGAGAAGCCGGCCCGCTCCAGGACCTCGTCGACCTTGCGGCGGATGACCGGAACCCGGCGCACCGATTCGGTGTACGCGGCGGAGGAGAACAGCCCGAGGAAGCGCCGCTCGCCGACCACGTTGCCGTCCGCGTCGAACTTCTTGACGCCGATGTAGTCCAGGTACGAGGGCCGGTGCACGGTGGCACGACTGTTGGCCTTGGTCAGCACCAGCAGCTTGTGCTCGCGGGCCTTGGCGCGCGCGTCGGCGGGCAGCCGCTCGAAGGACGGGCTGACCGGGTGGCCCTCCTCCCGCGAGTGGTGCGGGTCGGAGCGCAGGATGCCGAGTCCGGTGCCGGGGACGGCGGCGAGGGTGTCGTCGTCGCGCAGCTGGTACTCGCGGTAGCCGAGGAACGTGAAGTGGTCGATCGCCAGCCAGCGCAGCAGCTCGCGGGCCTCCTCGATCTCCTGCTCCCGCAGGTCGGGGGCGACGGGCTCCTTGGGCAGCTCGTCGGCCATGCGCAGGGCCGCCTCGCGCATCTTGTCCCAGTCCTCGACGGCCTCGCGGACGTCGGACAGGACCCGCAGCAGGTCGGCGGTGATCTGCTTGAGGTCGCCGCGGTCGGTCTCGCGGTCGATCTCGACGTGGATCCAGGACTCGAGGTGAGTGTCGTGCGGCAGCTCGCCGCCGCCCGTCCGCGTGGAGAGCAGCTCGATCAGCTTGCCGGTGACGTCACGGCGGACGACGACCTGCGGGTGGATCACGACGTGGATGCCGCGTCCCTGCCGGGTGAGCTCGTTGGTCACGGAGTCGACGAGGAAGGGCATGTCGTCGGTGACGACCTCGACCACGGAGTGGCTGCAGGTCCAGCCGTTCTCCTCCACGGTCGGGGTGTGCACCCGCACGCTGGCGGTGCCCTGGGGGCGGTTCTCGGCCAGTCGGTAGTGCGAGAGCGCGGCTCCGAAGACGTCGACCGGGTCCCGGTCGGTAAGGTCCTCCGGTGCGGTGTGCAGGTAGTAGCGCTGGAGGAACGCGAGCACGGATTCCTGGTCCGGGGTGTCCGGGGTGTCGGGTGTGCCCTCGTCCGCCGTCCCGGTCGGTAGGTGCCCCCCGACCGGGCTGTTCTCAGCTACCCGAGCGGCCCTCTCCAGCAGCTCGGCCTTGGCTTCGTCCAGCTTGGTCTGCATTGTCCTCTGGCTCCTGTCGCGCGCCGTTGCGTGACGTAGAAGGAAGTACGGTCTCTTCCCCTGCGGCTCGACGCCACGGCCCGGGTTCTCCGGTCTGCTCCGACGCTATGCCGCAAGGTGAGATGAGCGGGGGGTTATCAGCCATTCTCGACACGCCCACGGACTGTGACGCTGATCTCTGTGTCACCGGGATCCGGGGTGAGTACGGCGTCCTGGGGACCCTTGCGGTCCCGTCCCGCCCGCGAGGACCAGCGACCGCCGCCCGGTCACGGAGGTGGTCCGTGCTCACCGGGCGCAGGGCAGGGGCGACAGTGCCCCCGCGAACTATCGCGCTGATCACGCCACCTAGGCTATCGCCCCTCACAGGGGCCCCGTCATGAGCCGTATGTGTACAAAACCGGGGGTCGAAGTTTGACGTTCTGCACAGCGACGCAGCCCGCGCAGGGGGACGCGGCGCTCACGCCGCCAGCCGCTCCGCCTCCACGACCGCCTCGGCCAGCGTGTCCACCACCGGCACCCCGACCGCCTCCAGGCTGGCCCGGCTGTGCGAGCCGCCGGTGTACAGCACGGCCCGCGCTCCCACGTGCAGCGCGGCCACCGCGTCGTCCGCGGCGTCCCCGATCACCACGGTCCGTCCGGGATCCACGTCGGCCAGCAGGGCGACGTGCCGCACCATGTGCTCCGTCTTGCTGCCCCCGGACGGGCCGGTGCGCCCGTCGACGCGTATGAAGTGCGCCTCTATCCCGAAGCCGCGCACCAGCGGCACCAGGTCCTCGTGCCCGTACATGCTGAGGATCGACTGGCTGCGCCCCGCCGAGCGCCAGCCGGCGAGCAGCTCGGCCGCCCCCTCGGTCAGGGCGCACCGGCCCCGGTGCTCGGTGTAGTAGCGGTGGAAGGTCTCGTCCATGAGCTCCCACTCGGCGTCCGTCGGCAGCCGCCCGAGCAGCCGCTCGTAGAACTTCGGCACCGGCACGCAGTACAGCGCCCGGTACTGCTCCATCGTGATCGGCTCGAGCCCCAGCTCGGCGAAGGCCGCGTTCGTCGCCCCGATGATCGCGTCATTGTCGTGGAACAGCGTCCCGTTCCAGTCCCACACAATGTGCGCCCCTGCGTTCTTCCCCATGCGAAAGACCGTACCCGCCGCCACCGACAATCATGAGAACAGCAGCTCAACGGGGGGTTCGGCGATGGGAGTGGCCGGTTCAGCCCGCAAGCCCCACCAGGTTCGGGATCTCCTGCGTGGCGTACCACAGCAGCTCGTGGTCCTCGGCCCCGTCCACCACGAACCGCGCGTCGTCGTCGCCGCGGTCCGCCGCCTCGAGCGCCTCGGCGGCGGCGGCCACGTCCGCCTCCGCGTCGTCGAGGTCGACGTGCACGGCGGCCGCCTTGGCCAGCGGTACGGTCCCGGTGACCCGGACCTCGCCGAGGGCGGCCGGGTCGAGCCCGCGGTCGGGGTCGGCGGACGCCGTGCCGTCGGGCACGTCGACGGCGACCACGACCCGGCGCCGGGCGGCTGTGGCGTCGGCGGCGAGCAGGCGCAGCGAGGCGAGCGCGGCCCGGTTGAGCGCCGCGTACTCCAGTTCCTCGATGTCGTCGGACAGGTACCACTCGCGCAGCGCGGGCGTGACGGCGTAGGCGGTCAGCGGCCCTGCCCCCAGCTCTCCCGTCTTGTACGCCTCGGCGAGACCGGGGAGGGTCAGGGGGACGTAGACACGCATGGCTGGCCGCTTTCTTGATCGGTGGGCTCCGGGACTGGGCCTTCAGGATACGTGCGGGCGTCCCCTTTCGAGTCCCCGCCGGTGACGCCGGGACCGTCCACTTCAGGCCCCCGATTCACCCTCGACACCCGCGTGAGCAGGGGCTTCCGCCCCCTTGGATCACACTGATAGGTGAACCTTCCGGCCGTCTCGACGCGGCCCGCCGCCTCCTTGCCGCCATGGTCACGGTCCGTACAAGATCCCCAACAGGAAGTTACCGCTCGGTATAGACCGTCCGACCGGACTCACGGAAACGGGGACATCCATGCACAAGGTCATGACCAGGTCAGCGCAGCTCCAGCCGGGGACCCGCCCGCCGGGTCGCCGGGACACCCGCCGTCCGGGTGGCGCCCCACCGCGTACTCCGGGTGGCGCCGCGGCCGGGACGGCCCCGGGAGGTGGACGCCCGCCCGGGTCCCGGAGCTCCGCACCATCCGGCAGCACCGGGCCGGCGGACGGCCGCCCGGCCTCGGCTCCGGGCAGGAACACGCCCCCGCGGGGCGCATCGACCGCCTCCCGCGATGGCGCCGCGGCCGTTTCCCTGGCCGTCGCCGCCCCGGACGCTTCTCTCAGGCACGCGCCCCTGGGCTCGGCGCTGCTCGCCCCGCCCGTTCGCCGCCCCGTCCCGCAGCCTCGGCCCACGGACGTCTTCGCGGACCGTCTTCTCGCCGTCCTGAGCGGTCAGCGACCCGTCCACTGGATGCTGCGCCACACGGCGGGCCGCGCCTACGACGAACTGGCCCGCCTCGCCGAACGCGGCCCCCTGCGCACCCGTGGCACCCGCCCCGTCGTCCGCGACATCGGCTACTGCGTCCCGCGCCCCGGCGCCATCGAGGCGTTCGCCCGCATCGGCGCCGGGGAACAACTGCGCGCCATGGCCTTCCGCCTGGAACAGGGCCCCGACCTGCGCTGGCGCTGCACCGCGGTGGAACTGGGCGGACCGCGCCCCGAGCGCCCCACCGACGACGACTAGACGGACGGACGCACAAGGGCCGGGCCACCCCTTCGGATGACCCGGCCCCCGAGCCGCTACGGTGCCGCGGGCACCGTCACTTCTTGCGGCGACGCCCGCCCCGGGACTGCTTGCGGCGCTCCGCCCGCGTGAGGCCGTCGGCCTCGGAACGCACCGGCTCCTCGTCGCCGACGAAGTCGCCCTCGATGGTGCCGCCCTCGCCGTCCACGGTCGGCGCGGAGAAGTGCAGGTTCCGCCGCTGCGGGGCGTCCAGCCCCTTGGCGCGGATCTCCGGACGGGCACCCGCCTGGGCCGGCACCGCGTCCTGCTTGGCCATGTCGACCGGAGCGGCGTCCTCGACCGGGACCTCCTCGACCTGCTGCTCCACCTGGACCTCCAGGTTGAACAGGTAGCCGACGGACTCCTCCTTGATGCCCTCCATCATCGCGGTGAACATGTCGAAGCCCTCGCGCTGGTACTCGACCAGCGGGTCCTTCTGCGCCATCGCGCGCAGGCCGATGCCCTCCTGGAGGTAGTCCATCTCGTAGAGGTGCTCGCGCCACTTGCGGTCCAGGACCGACAGCACGACCCGGCGCTCCAGCTCACGCATGATCTCGGAACCGAGCTGCGCCTCACGCGCCTCGTACTGCTGGCGGATGTCGTCCTTGATGGACTCGGAGATGAACTCGGCGGTCAGGCCCGCCCGGTCGCCGGCGGCCTCCTCCAGCTCCTCGACGGTGACCCGCACCGGGTAGAGCTGCTTGAAGGCGCCCCACAGCCGGTCGAGGTCCCAGTCCTCCGGGAAGCCCTCGGCGGTCTCCGCGGACACGTACGCGTCGATCGTGTCGTCCATGAAGTGGCCGACCTGCTCCTGCAGGTCCTCACCCTCCAGGACGCGGCGCCGCTCGCCGTAGATGACCTCGCGCTGGCGGTTGAGCACCTCGTCGTACTTCAGGACGTTCTTACGGGTCTCGAAGTTCTGCTGCTCGACCTGTGACTGGGCGGACGCGATCGCGCGCGTGACCATCTTGTTCTCGATCGGCACGTCGTCCGGCACGTTCGCCATGGACATCACGCGCTCGACCATCTGGGCCTTGAACAGCCGCATCAGGTCGTCGCCGAGGGAGAGGTAGAAGCGGGACTCGCCGGGGTCGCCCTGGCGGCCGCTGCGGCCGCGCAGCTGGTTGTCGATACGGCGCGACTCGTGCCGCTCGGTACCGAGGACGTACAGGCCGCCGAGCTCCTTGACCTCCTCGAACTCGGCTCTGACCGCCTGCTCGGCCCGCTCCAGGGCCGCGGGCAGGTTCTGCGCCCACTCCTCGATGTGCTCCTCGGGGTCGAGCCCGCGCTGGCGCAGCTCCGCCTCGGCGAGGTCCTCGGGGTTGCCGCCGAGCTTGATGTCCGTACCACGGCCGGCCATGTTGGTGGCCACGGTGACGGCGCCCTTGCGGCCGGCCTGGGCGACGATCGTCGCCTCACGGTCGTGCTGCTTGGCGTTCAGCACCTCGTGCTGGATGCCGCGCTTGGACAGCTGCTGCGAGAGGTACTCGGACTTCTCGACCGACGTCGTACCGACGAGGATCGGCTGGCCCTTCTCGTGCTTCTCGGCGATGTCGTCGACGACCGCCTCGAACTTCGCGACCTCGGTGCGATAGATGAGGTCCGACTGGTCCACGCGGATCATCGGCCTGTTGGTCGGGATCGGGACCACGCCGAGCTTGTAGATCTGGTGGAACTCGGCGGCCTCGGTCATCGCCGTACCGGTCATGCCGGAGAGCTTCTTGTAAAGGCGGAAGAAGTTCTGCAGGGTGATCGTGGCGAGCGTCTGGTTCTCGTCCTTGATGTCCACCCCTTCCTTCGCCTCGATCGCCTGGTGCATGCCCTCGTTGTAGCGGCGGCCGGCGAGGATACGGCCGGTGTGCTCGTCGACGATCATGACCTCGCCGTCGATGACGACGTAGTCCTTGTCCTTCTTGAAGAGCTCCTTGGCCTTGATGGCGTTGTTCAGGTAGCCCACCAGAGGGGTGTTGACCGACTCGTAGAGGTTGTCGATGCCCAGCCAGTCCTCGACCTTGGTCACCCCGGACTCGTGGATGGCGACCGTGCGCTTCTTCTCGTCGACGTCGTAGTCCCCGGTCTCCTCGACGCCCTTGAGCGGGTTGCCCGCCTCGCCCTTCTTAAGGCGCAGGACCAGCTTGGCGAAGTCGCCGTACCACTTGGTGGCCTGGTCGGCCGGGCCGGAGATGATCAGTGGCGTACGGGCCTCGTCGACGAGGATGGAGTCGACCTCGTCGACGATGGCGAAGTTGTGCCCGCGCTGGACGAGTTCGTCCTTGGACCACGCCATGTTGTCGCGCAGGTAGTCGAAGCCGAACTCATTGTTCGTGCCGTACGTGATGTCGCACTCGTACTGCTCGCGGCGCTGGGCCGGCGTCATGTTGGCGAGGATGCAGCCGACGCTCAGGCCCAGGAACTTGTGGACGCGGCCCATCATCTCGGAGTCGCGCTCGGCCAGGTAGTCGTTGACCGTGATGAGGTGGACGCCGTCGCCGGAGAGCGCGTTCAGGTACGCGGGCAGCGTGCCGACCAGGGTCTTGCCCTCACCGGTCTTCATCTCGGCCACGTAGCCGAGGTGGAGGGCGGCACCGCCCATCATCTGCACGTCGTAGTGGCGCTGGCCGAGGACGCGCTTGGCCGCCTCGCGCACGGTGGCGAACGCCTCGGGCAGCAGGTCGTCCAGGCTCTCGCCGTCGGCGTAGCGCTGCTTGTACTCGTCGGTGAGGGCGCGCAGCTCGGCGTCGGAGAGGTCGACGAAGTCCTCTTCGATGGAGTTGACCTGGTCCGCGATGCGGTGCAGCTTGCGCAGGATCTTGCCTTCGCCTGCACGCATGATCTTCGAGAGGACGGACACGGGGGTTGGTCTCCTTGCCGGTCGGGCCTGGGACGGTCGGTTTCCATTTGACTTACTGAGCAACGGCCATCGTATGCGAGGACCCGCCCCGGTCGGGAGGCCTGCTGTGACGACGACCGTCCGGTGCTCGGGGCACCGTCTCAAATCTTCTTCAAAGCGGGCAATGCGCGGGTTCAAAGGGGACAACGTACGGGCGGCTCGGATGGTGCCGGATCACGGCGAGGAATTGCGCGAATTGTGATCGCCCGCTCACGCACGGCAAAAAGGATGGCGTCCCTGTCCGGCCCCGGCGCAGAATCGGCCGATGGAACCCGTGACGCTCACGACCGCCCGGCTCCTGCTGCGCACGGTCGGCCCGCAGGACACCGACGCGGTGCACGCCGCCGCCCAGGACCCCGACATCCAGCGCTGGACGACCGTCCCCTCGCCCTATCTCCCGGAGCACGCGCGCAGCTTCACCGAGGAGATCGTGCCGCAGGGCTGGGCGAACGGCTCGATGCTCACCTTCGGTCTCTTCCTGCCCGCGGGACGGGAGCTGGTGGGCATGCTCGGCCTCACCATGCGGTCCATGAGCACCGCCGAGATCGGGTTCTGGGGCACCAAGAAGCACCGCGGCAACGGCTACGTCACGGAGGCGGCCGTGGAGGTCTCCCGCTGGGCCTTCACCCAGCTCTCGGTGGACCGGGTGGAATGGCGCGCGGAGGTCGGCAACGACGCCTCGCGCGCGGTGGCGGAACGCTCCGGCTTCGTCGTCGAGGGCGTCCTGCGCTCCGCGATCGTCCACCGGGGCGTGCGCCGGGACGCCTGGGTGGGCGCCCTGCTTCCGTCCGACCTCGGGCTGCCGTCGACGGCACGGTACTTGCCGGCACCGGTACAACCCGCGTAGGGGCACGGCCGCGGGCCCTCGCGCATCCGATCCGAGTCCCCGTCGGCGAACCCACGCTCGATCCCCCACTGTCAGTGCCGCCCCCTATCGTGCGACCCATGACGATCCCGCGCCCCACCACCGACCTCTCGGCAGACGAGGCCCGCCGCATCGCCCTCCGCGCCCAGGGCCTCCTCGGCGCGCCCGACCGCAAGGCCGGCGTCCGCGGTGTCCTCCGCCATCTCGGCGCGGTCCAGTTGGACACCATCTCGGTCCTGGCCCGCTCCCACGAGCTGATCCCCTACGCCCGCCTCGGCGCGGTCGGCCGCAGGACGGTCGAGGACGCGTACTGGAACGCCACCCCGGACGGCGAGCCCCACGCCTTCGAGTACTGGTCGCACGCCGCGTGCATCCTCCCCGTCGAGGAGTGGCCCCACTTCGCCTTCCGCCGCCGCGCCTACCGGGCGCGCCCGCACTGGAACCACGAGCTGTCCGACGGCGCCTACGACCAGGTCATCAAGCAACTGCGCGCCGAAGGCCCCCTCACCGCCACGGAGTTGGGCGGCGCCAAGCGCACCAGCGAGTGGTGGGACTGGTCCGGCGCGAAGGTCGCCGTGGAGCGCGCGTTGATGTACGGCGAGGTGGTGTGCGTGCGCCGCCGCGGCTGGAAGCGGGTGTACGACCTGGCCGAGCGGGCCATCCCGGACGCGCTGCTGCACGACGAGCTGGACGACGCCGAGTGCCTGCGCCGTCTGGTGCGCCTGGCCGGGCAGTCCCTGGGGGTGGGCACGCGCGCGGACATCGCCGACTACCACCGTCTGAAGAACGAGCAGGTCGACGCGGTGATCGCCGACTCCGGCCTGGTGCCGGTCAGGGTCGAGGGCTGGGGCAGGCCCGCCTGGGCCGACCCGGCGGCCCTGGAGGCACCCCCGCGCGGGCGCCACCGCACCACGCTCCTGTCGCCCTTCGACTCCCTCATCTGGGAACGGGCGCGCACGGAACGGATCTTCGGCTTCACCCACCGCCTGGAGGCCTACGTGCCCAAACCGAAGCGGGTGCACGGGTACTTCGCGATGCCCGTCCTGGCCGGGGGCCGGCTCGTCGGCCGCGTCGACCCGGCCCGCGAGGGCGCGACGCTGATCGCCCGGCAGGTCACCCTGGACGGCCCGAAGGTGGTCCCTGCCGTCGCGGAAGCACTGGTGGAGGCGGCCAGTTGGGTGGGGTGCACGAGCGTACGCGTGGAGCGGGTTGACGCCCCGGAGCTGCACGAGCCGCTCACCAGGGAAGTGATCCGGGCGCTCATCGCCGCCCTGCGCTGACCGCGGTCGGCGGACCACGTCAGCGGACCACTTCAGCGGATCTCGAGGATCTTCTCCCGCATCGCGTACACCACCGCCTCCATCCTGGAGTGCAGCTGCAGCTTCTCCAGGATGTTGCGCACATGGTTCTTCACGGTGTTCTCGGAGATGAACAACTCCTTGGCGATGTCCCGGTTGTTCATCCCGGTCGCGACGAGCTTGAGGACCTCCAGCTCGCGATCGGTCAGCCGGGGCGCGGGGACGAGCCGGCGCTCGTCGGTGCGCTGGATCATCGACTTGAACTCGGTGAGGAGTTTCGACGCCATCGAGGGGCTGATCTGCGACTGACCGTCGGCGACCGCGCGAATGGCGGTGGCCACCTCGTCGGTGGAGATCTCCTTCAGGAGATAACCGGTCGCTCCCGCCTTGATCGCGTCGTAGAGGTCCGCCTCCTCGTCGCTGATCGTCAGCATGATGATCTTGGCGCTGGGGGCGACCTCCTTGATGGAGGTGCACGCCTCGATACCGCCCCGCTTGGGCATCCGGACGTCCATCAGGACGATGTCCGGCAGCAGGTCCGCGGCCTTGTCGACGGCCTCCGCGCCGTCCCCGGCCTCGCCGACGACCTGGATGTCCTCCTCGGCGGCGAGCACGATCTCCAGGCCACGGCGGAAGAGGGCGTGGTCGTCGACGACAAGGACTCTGATCGGTTCCTTGCGCGCAGTGCCCGCGTCCGGGCCCATGCCGACGACGCCGCCGTCGGCATCCTCGTCACGCATCGGTCCGAAGCTGTCCGCCATCGTTCCTCCCCCTGAAGGCTGTGGCCTGTGGTGCTGTGCCATCCGCCAACCCAAGGCAACGGCCCATCGGTTGGGCCGCTGAGGCCATGATTCCATGCCCGGGCTACAACGGGGTGACAGAGCGGGGCGTTGGGTGGTCGCACACCGGTGCCCCTGGGGGCGCACAGGCGCTCCAGGGGCACCGGCTCAACTGTCGGTCGCGTGGGTCAGCCACCCAGCATGCCGCCGGGCGCCGGAGACTGCGCCTGGGCGACCATCGGGTCCGTGCTGAGGTGGATGACGCCGTAGTCGTAGGCGTGCCGTCGGTAGACGACACTCGGTTCCTTGGTCTCGGAGTCGACGAACAGGTAGAAGTCGTGGCCGACCAGTTCCATCTCGTAGAGGGCCTGGTCGAGGGTCATCGGGGAGGCGACGTGGGTCTTCTCGCGGACGACGAGGGGGCCTTCGCCCTTCACTTCCAGCGAGCCGATCTTCTTGGTGGGTACGCCGTCGGTGTCTTCCTCGTGGACGGCCTGGCCGTTCCCGTTGAGCGTCGCCGCGCCAGGAACGTGGTCGGGGACCTCGGCCGCCGAGATCCGGCGAGCGCCACGGCGCGAGAACCGCTTGTCGTGCTGCTTGCGCAGCCGGGCATCCAGCTTCTCCGCCGCCAGATCGAGCGCCGCGTACGGATCGCTGGCCGCCGCCTCCGCTCGGATCACCGGACCGCGGGAGCGGAGCGTGATCTCCACTCGGTCGCAACGGTCGGCCTGTCGGGGGTTGGGCTCCTTGGACACCTCGACGTCGAGGCTGATCACCTTGCCGTCGAGCTTCTGGATCTTCTCCAGCTTCAGCTTCTCGGCCACGTGCTTGCGGAACCGCTCGGGCACCTCGGTCTTGCGGCCCTTGACGACGATGTCCACGCAGAACTCCGTTCCCGGATTGCTCCGCCTCGCTGCGGAGCATCTCCCTTTTGCACCAGGCTCCGGTGAACTCCGGAACCTACGGACTCGGTGACGTCCACCTCCTCCCCCGTGGGCAAGATCTCCACTCCACCAGCGCGGGTGATTGTGCGAAACCCACGGCACGGCACATCGGGTAGGTGAGGTGTGGCCTGCGCCTTTCCTCACAACCGAACATATCTCGCCCGGACGGATGTCGTCACCCTCTACCGCGGCGTACCTCCGTTCAGGTGAATTGACCCTGTCATTACCTGCAACGATGCAAGTCAGCAGTCAGTTCCGGTTTATTTCGAAGGAATCTGGCGGCGCTGCGATCACAGCCGCGCAGATCAGGTCGTCGACACCGTCCGCGCCCGCCTTTCCCGGCCCGGCGTGGCCACGGTAGGCCTCTTCCGCCGCCGGTCCGGTGATCCGTTCCCCTGTGCCTTCCCGACTTCCCGCCGCGTACACGGCCGTCGCGCCGTCGCCACAAGAAACCGGCCCCCGTTCACACCGCGCCGCCCGTACGGCGCGCGCCGCCTCGGCAAGCGACGCGCCCGTCGTCATGAGGTCGTCGACGAGCACGACCCGGCCGCCCCCGAGCAGCCGTGCGCCTCCCGGCACCACGCCCAGCGCGCCCGTCAGGTTCTCCAGCCGCTGCCGGGAGTTGAGCCCCGCCTGATCGGCAACGGCGCGCCGTTGCCGCAGCACGGCGACGACCCGCGCCGCGGTCCCGCCCCGCCGCAGCTCCGCGGCCGCCGCGAGCGCGATCCGCCTGGCCGGATCATGTCCCCGAGCCCGCACGGCCCACCGCGCGGACGGCACGGGCACGAGCAACACCGGCCCGCCACGGCCCCCAGCGAGGCCCACAAGCGCCCCACCTGCCCCGGCGCCCCCAGACTCCAGCAACCCCGCCCGGACGGCCCCTGCCAAGGCCGTCCCCAGCGGTGCCGCCAGCGTCAGGGCGCCGCGCTCCTTGTGGGCCAGGAGAACGGCCCGCACCTCGTCCGCGTACCGGGCCGCCGCGTGCACCGCCGGCAGACCCGGCGGCTCCGGCACCGGTCGCACCCGGCTCGGTGCCGCCCCGCTCAGCGCCGCACGGCACCGCGGACACAGCACCGTACGAGGCCTCCCGCACCCCCCGCACTCGGTCGGCAGCACCAGGTCGGTGAGGTCCTGCCACCACCCCCGCATGCCCACCACTGTGCCCACACCCGAGGGACCCGGCCACCCCTGTGGACAACCCCCTGTGGACAACTCGCCCGGGCGGAAAACGAGCCAGCGGGCCAGTCCTGATCCTTCGGGTCACCCCGGATAGACCGGTGCCGTCCCGTCCGTGACCACCTTCTGCCACTGGGCCCCGGCCGCCAGCCGTACGATCCCGTCGGCCGAGTACGCCACCATCGGCAGCCGGTCCGACTCGGTCGCCGTGATCTCCTTGACGCCGGTGAGCGCGGCGGGCGCCGGCCCCTCCGGTGTGGAGCCGTCGACCTGGACGTACCGCATCGTCTGGACGCCGCCCTGCTCGCGCCCGACCACCACGAGCCGGCTGTCCCCGGCCCACGACATGGCCGTGACGTCCTCCAACTCCGGTGTGGCCGACCGCAGTCCGAGCACCGAGACCGTCGGCGCGGTCGCGTCCGTGCCGCGCTCGATCCGCCCGACGAGCAGGGACTTCTGGCTTCCCTTGGCCACGACGAGCGCGATGCGCACCCCGTCGGCCGCCACCCGCACGTCCTGGATCCGCCCGTCCAGCCCTGGTGTCCGCACCACGACGGGCTGCCCCTTGCCCTGCCGCAGCAGAAGCAGCCGGGGAGCGCCGGGATCGCGGTCGGCCACCCACAGGTCGCCGTGGACGTCCCAGCTGGGGGCCGTGAACCGGTCCTGTGCGGTCCTGCCGTGGCTGGTCAGCACGGGGTCGCCGAGCGAACCGCCCGTGACCAGGGAGGCGACGTACAGCTCCTTGCCGTCGGCGGCGACCCCGGCCGCGGTGTGCTCGTCGCGCGACACGGCGACCGACTTCAGCGCCTTCTCGCCCTCACCCAGGGCCCCCGGAACGGGCTCGGGCCTGGGATCGGTGCTCCGGGCCCCCGCCGCTATCCGCACCAGCCGGTTCTTGCCGTCGACGAAGTACAGGTAGCCGGGATCGTTCGCCGAGGCCAGCGTGGCGTAGGTGGCGGTCCGGTCCTCCGAGAGAGAGCACAGCCGCTGGTTGCCAGAACGCAGCTCGACCTGGTCGACGACCGGAGTGAGGCCCTGCAGCGTGAACAGCAGCTGCGCGGCCATCTCGCTGCACGTGGCCGCCTCGACGTGGGCGGCGTTCGCGTTGAGCGGCACGGTGAGCTTGTTCTGGTCGTCCGGCGCGAGCGAGCTGACGCCCTTCTGCAGGGCCGTACCGGCCGGGAAACTCGTCCGCGTCACGTGCTGGAGCCAGTTCGTGGGCCCGCCGAGCAGTGAACGCACCATCTGCGTCATGGGGTCCACGCGGCGGCGCACGTACACCGGATCGGCCACCGCGGCGGGCGTGCCCTCGGTGGCGTCGGAGGCGAAGTAGTACTTGTTGACCGACATGTAGTTGCGCTGGAAGTCCGACTTCCCCATGACGACGCCCTGCGGAAGCCTGTCGATGCGCCACTGGCCGGACTTCTTGTCCCGCGTGAGATGCACCTGCGCGGTGTACGGCCCGGACGCGGGCGCGTACGACTGCTGCGCGTCCACCTGGGCCACCTTGGTACCGCTCAGGGTGAACGTCAGGTCGTCGCTGACCTCCCGACGGTCCGAGCGGTCGGGACCGGTACCCGGGCCGTCCGCGAGCACCGTCGTGGACAGGTCGGGCTTCCACGCCTCGGACGCCGCCCCGGTCAGATACTGCCGGGCCGTCGAGTAGTTCGGGTCATCACTGGTCAGCGCCTCCAGGAAGCCCGACACGATCTCCACCGGCTGCGCGTTCTTCTGGGGCGGCATGGCGAAGACCCGTACCTGCGTGTCCTGCCGGGGCGTGGAGTCGACGCCCCTGAGGTCCCCGCTGTCGGGCATCGACGCGCACCCCGCCAGCAGGACGACGCCACAGACGCCGTACGCCGCCGCGCGCACCGGTCCGCGCCGGCCGCCCCCCTCGCGGTCAGCGCCCACGAGATGCCTCCCCTTGTCTGGTCGAGTCCTCCGGCCCGGCGTCCGGCCGGCCCGAGGCCTCATCGGGCGCCCCGTCCCCCAGGGGCGCGTCGTCCGCTCGCCGCGTGCCCGTGGGCCTGGGCACCACGCGCGCCCCGTTGCCGGGCAGCGCCGTCGGGTCGGCCGTGGGCGTCGCGCCGTTCAGTCTCGAGGCGATCGGCGGTATCGGGTCCACGGCCGGCTGCACCGGCACGGTGGCCGTCTTGTCGCCGCCCCCGCGAGGCAGACCGGCGTCGTTGAGACCCCGGTTGCGGCGCGAGTCCCTGGGCTCCAGCGGTATCGGCGAGCCCCGCAGCGGCTCGTCCGCGGTCCTCGGCAGCGTCAGCCGGAACTGCGAGCCGCCGCCGGGCTCGCCCCAGGCCTGCAGCCAGCCACCGTGCAGCCGCGCGTCCTCCAGGGCGATGGACAGCCCGAGGCCCGTACCGCCCGTGGTACGCGCGCGTGCCGGGTCAGCGCGCCAGAAGCGGCTGAACACGCGCGTGGCCTCGCCGGGCTTGAGCCCGACGCCGTAGTCGCGCACCGCGACCGCGACCGCCCCACCCGCCGAGGCGAGCTTGACGACCACGTCCTTGCCCTCGCCGTGCTCCACCGCGTTGACGACGAGGTTGCGCAGCACCCGCTCCACACGGCGTGCGTCCGCCTCGGCGACGACGGGCTGCTGGTCGCCCACCACGCGCACGTGCGTGCCCTTGCGCTCGGCGAGCGGCGCGGCGCCGCTGACGACCCGCCGCACGACCTCCCTGAGGTCTATCGGCTCCGCCTCCAGCGCCGCCGCGCCCGCGTCGAACCGGCTGATCTCCAGCAGGTCGGCGAGCAGCGACTCGAAACGGTCCAGCTGGTCCGCGAGCAGCTCCGCCGACCGCGCGGTCACCGGATCGAAGTCCTCCCGCGCCTCGTGGATGACGTCAGCGGCCATCCGTACGGTCGTCAGCGGCGTCCGCAGCTCATGCGACACGTCCGACACGAACCGCCGCTGCATCCGCGACAGGTCCTCCAACTGCTGGATCTTCAGCTGGAGGTTCTGCGCCATCTTGTTGAAGGCCTCGCCGAGGCGCGCGATGTCGTCCTCGCCGGTGACCTTCATCCGCTCCTGCAGCTTGCCGGCGGACAGCCGCTCGGCGATCCCGGCCGCCATCCGCACCGGGGTGACGACCTGCCGCACCACCAGCCAGGCGATGGCCCCGAGCAGGACGACGACGAACAGTCCCGCGGTCGCCAGGGTGCCCTTGACCAGGCTCAGCGACTTCTCCTCCTGCGTGAGCGGGAAGAGGTAGTAGAGCTGGTAGGGGTCGCCGTTGGGGTCGTTGACCTGCTTGCCGATGACCAGCGCGGGCTGGGAGTCCTTGTTGTTGCTGTAGACGATGCGGGTGTAGCTCTGCGCGGCCGCCTGATCGTCGTTGATCCGCTGGCGCAGGTCCTCGGGGACGCTCGCGGACGGGTCGACGTACCCGGAGGCGCGCGGCCCGCGGCCACCGCCGCTGTCGTCCCCGGCGGGCAGCGTCACGACGTCGAACGCGCCCTGGCCGCCACTCGACAACGACGACACCAGGTCACTCATCCACGCGATGACGTTCTGCGAGGGACGCCCGTCCGCCGCCGTGGTGTCGCCGGTACCCGCGGCCGCCTCGTCGGCCCGCTGCTTGGCCACCGCGAAACCGCCCGTGGCCTGGCTCTGGGACGCCTTCACCTTGGCGTCCAGCAGCCCGTTGCGCACCTGCCCGATCACGACGAAGCCGAGCAGCAGTACGACGCCCAGCGACATCAGCAGTGTGGTGGCGACGACCTTGAGCTGGATGTTGCGCCGCCACAGCCGCATGACCGGCAGCA
The DNA here is from genome assembly GCF_044768275.1 of Streptomyces sp. NPDC101152. Taxonomy (NCBI): domain Bacteria; kingdom Bacillati; phylum Actinomycetota; class Actinomycetes; order Kitasatosporales; family Streptomycetaceae; genus Streptomyces; species Streptomyces sp. NPDC101152. Next base: position 374,035 of record NZ_JBIWPO010000004.1, read on the forward strand.
GCGGCCGGCGCACCCAGCGCATGAACAGCCGCAGCACCGGACTGCCCTTGACGCCGCCCTGGAGCAACCCGCCCGCCAGCAGTCGCTGCCAGCGGGAGCCCGCGGGCGGTCGGCCGACAGGCCGCCCCGCGCGGACCCCTGCCGGCCCGGACGCCGAAGCGGCACTGTCACCGGACATGTCAGCTCGGCCCTGCCTTGTACCCGACGCCACGGACGGTCACCACGATCTCCGGCCGCTCCGGGTCCTTCTCCACCTTGGAGCGCAGCCGCTGCACGTGAACATTCACAAGGCGGGTGTCGGCCGCGTGCCGGTAACCCCACACCTGCTCGAGCAGCACCTCGCGGGTGAACACCTGCCACGGCTTGCGGGCCAGCGCGACCAGCAGATCGAACTCCAGCGGCGTCAGCGCGATCGACTGCCCGTCCCGCTTCACGGAGTGACCGGCCACGTCGATGACGAGGTCCCCGATGGCCAGTTGCTCCGGCGCGGGCTCCTCCGACCTCCTCAGCCGGGCCCGGATCCGCGCCACCAGTTCCTTCGGCTTGAACGGCTTCACGATGTAGTCGTCGGCGCCGGACTCCAGCCCGACCACCACGTCGACGGTGTCGCTCTTGGCCGTGAGCATCACGATCGGCACCCCGGACTCCGCCCTGATCAGGCGGCACACCTCGATGCCGTCCCGGCCGGGCAGCATGAGGTCCAGCAGCACCAGATCCGGCTTGGCCTCACGGAACGCGGCCAGCGCCTTGTCGCCGTCAGCTACGAAAGACGGCTCAAAACCTTCACCACGCAGCACGATGCCGAGCATCTCGGCCAGTGCGGTGTCGTCGTCGACGACAAGGACTCGTCCCTTCATAAACGACATCATCCCATTCTCATAACAGTGGCGAAGGTGCAGGTGAGCAGGCTCACTGGCCCGTGACGATAGTCGTACTCGACCGTCACTGTCTGCCCCCGTCCCCCGACGTCGGTGTCAGCAGCGGATCTCAGCTACCCAGAGTAGGCGCAGCCGACCGCCCGGTCGGCCTGAAGGCGCCCGAGCGCGCTCACCGACCTCGTGTCGGACCGACCCGAGCCGTCAGCCGAGCGTCACCCCGCGCGCCTTCGCGCACAGCCGGGCGAGGGCCTCGGCCGTCACCGGTGAGACAGTTCCCTCCTCCGTGACGATCGCAGTCACCAGCTCGGGCGGAGTCACGTCGAACGCCGGGTTGTACGCCTGCGTCCCCAGCGGCGCCACCGGGATCCCGCCTCCGGCCTCCGCTCCGGCCACCGGCGCCTGGGGCGCCACGATCTCCGTCACCTCGTGCCCCGCACGCTGCTCGACCTCGATGGACGACCCGTCCGGGGTATCCGGGTCCACCGTCGTCACCGGTGCCACCACGATGAACGGCACGTGGTGATAGCGGGCGAGCACCGCGAGCGGGTAGCTCCCCACCTTGTTCGCCACCGAGCCGTCGGCCGCGATGCGGTCCGCGCCGATCAGCACCGCGTCCACCTCACCGGCAGCGAAGAGCGAACCCGCCGCGTTGTCCGTGAGCAGGGTGTACGCCATGCCGTTGCGGGCCGCCTCGTAGGCGGTCAGCCGAGCGCCCTGCAACAGCGGACGCGTCTCGTCCACCCACAGCCGCCGCAGCCGCCCCGCCCGGTGCGCCGCGAGCGCCACCGCGAAGGCCGTGCCCTCACCACCCGACACCAGCGCCCCGGTGTTGCAGTGCGTCAGGACCCGGTGCCCGCCGCCGGGCAGCAGCTCGTCCAACAGCGCCAGCCCGCGCTCGGCCATCCGGGCGCTGGCCTCGGCGTCCTCCCGGTGCAGCCGCCGCGCCGCCTCCAGCGCCGCCGCGGCGGCCCGCTCCCCGTCGCCGCTCCGCGCGGCCTCGGCCCGGTAGGCGGACTGCGCCCTGCGCACCCCCACGGAGAGGTTCACCGCGGTGGGCCGAGCGCCCGCCAGCGAGGTCGCGGCGTCGTCCACGTCGAAGCCGCGGGCGGCGGCGAGCGCGACGCCGTACGCCCCCGCGATCCCGAGCAGGGGTGCCCCGCGCACGGCGAGCGAACGGATCGCCTCCACCAGCGCGGGCGCGTCCGTGCAGACCAGTTCGACCTCCTCGGCCGGCAGCCTCGTCTGGTCGAGAAGAACCAGTACGGGACCTTCGGGTGGTTCCTCCCAGCGGATCGCCGGGATCTCGGTCGGCCTGCTGTCCTCGCCGGATTGCGCGTGCTGATCAGCCATGTGATCAGTCTGCCCCGTATCCGGCGGACAATTGAAGGTGCGCAGCCCATACCGCGGCCGGTACCCGTACCACCACCCCATGGCACGATGGCTGCCAACCTGCCGCCGCGACCGCGGACGGGCACCGTGAAGGAGCGACGATGAAAGACACTCCGGGCTGGGCCTCGCCCGGATCTGCCCCGTCCGACGGGCAGGAGCCCGGCGCGTCCGGCCCTCCCGACCCCACCGACCGGCCCCCGGCCGCGGAAACCGCCGGCCAGCCGGGCACGGACCCGCAGGGCCCAGGCGTGAAGTGGTCCAAGGAACAGCCGCCGCCCGGCCAGTGGTCCGCCCCCACCGGCCCCGCAGGTCCGGGCCGAACCCCGCCTCCACCACCGCCCGGCCCCGGCTGGGGCGGCACGCCCCCCGGGGGCACGAGCGGCCCCGGCACACCCGGCGGCTGGGGCGGTTACGGCGGCCCCTACGGCGGTTGGGGCGGCGCCGCCTGGGGCGGTCCTCCGCCCGCCGCCAAGCCCGGCGTGATCCCGCTGCGCCCGCTCGGCGTGGGCGAGATCCTCGACGGCGCGGTCTCCACCATGCGCACCTACTGGCGCACCGTCCTCGGCATCTCGCTGACCGTCGCCGTCGTCACCCAGATCGTCGTCGTCCTGGTCCAGGGCCTCGCCCTGGACAACAGGGCCACCGCCTCGGCCCTCAGCAACCCGAGCGCCAGCCTCTCCGAGGTGACCCGCGCCATGGGCGACACGATGCTGAGCACCAGCGTCGTCTTCCTCGTCTCCCTGATCGGCACGATCACCGCGACCGCCCTGCTCACCACCGTCACCAGCCGGGCCGTGCTCGGTCGGCCGGTCACCGCCGGCGAAGCCTGGCGCGACGCCCGCCCGCAGGTGCTCAAACTGTTCGGCCTGATCTTCCTGCTGCTGCTCATCGCGACCGGCGTCGTCCTCGGCGGTGCGCTGCCCGGCATCCTCGTCGCCGTCGCCGGCTCCGGCGGCGCGGGCGCCGCACTCGCCGTTCTGGGCGGTCTCGCCGCCGGCGTCGTCGCGCTGTGGCTGATGATCCGCTTCTCGCTGGCCTCGCCCGCGCTGATGCTGGAGAAGCAGGGCATCATCAAGTCGATGAGCCGCTCCGCGAAGCTGGTCCGCGGCTCCTGGTGGCGGGTCTTCGGCATCCAGCTGCTCGCCACGGTCATCGCTAACATCGTCTCGTCGATCGTGGTCATCCCGTTCACCTTCATCGCCGCCGCCTTCGGCAGTGACGGCATCGTCAGCTTCTTCAACAGCGGGGGCGCCGACGCCGGCTGGACGTTCCTCGTCATCAGCGGGATCGGCTCGGTGATCGGCTCCATGATCACCTTGCCGATCACGGCCGGGGTCACCGTCCTGCTCTACATCGACCAGCGCATCCGACGCGAGGCCCTCGACCTCGACCTCGCCCGCGCCGCCGGCGTCCAGGGGTACGGCACCGACACCGGCTCGGGGAGCTGATGGGGTGAGCTCGACGGGGGGAGTTCTCACCGCGGTACCGGCACTGCCGCGCGGCGCCGAAGCCGTCGTACGCGCCCTGCTGCGCAGCGGCGAGACATCCGTACTGTCGCTCCTGCGCGCCGGGGACCAACCGCCGGTGACGACTCCGCGCGACCCCGCACGGGAGGCGGCCCGGCGCGAGCTGTCCAAGCGCATGTACCACGAGAACGACCCCAGCCTGTTCCAGCGCGCCCTGAACGCCTTCTGGGACTGGGTCGACAAACTCTTCGGAGCGGCCGCCTCCGCGACCCCGGGGGGCATGCTCGGCCTGGTCGCCGTCCTCCTGGCCGTCCTCGCACTCCTCGGTGCGCTGTGGTGGCGCCTCGGCGCCCCGCGCCGCGAACCCACCACGTCCGCAGCCCTGTTCGACGACCGCCCCCGCAGCGCCGCCGAACACCGCGCGGCCGCCGAGGCGCACGCAGCCCAGGGCCACTGGAACCAGGCCGTCCAGGAACGCATGCGCGCCATCGTCCGCTCCCTCGAGGAACGCGCGCTCCTCGACGTCCGCCCCGGCCGAACCGCCGACGAGGCAGCCGCCGAAGCGGGCCGCGCACTGCCCTCGCACACGGACCGACTGCGCGCCGCGGCCCGGGACTTCGACGACGTGACGTACGGCGGCCGAAGGGCGAGCGAGATGTCGTACCACCGCATCGCCGACCTCGACCGCGACCTCGAACGCACCAGACCCCAGCTCGCGAACAGCACTTCCAGCGCGGCCCACAACACCCGCCAGGGGGCCGCCGAATGACCACCGAGGCCGCCACCCTCGCCCCCACCTCGGCCTCGCCCACCGCACGCCAGGTGTGGACCCGCTCGCGAGGCATCGCCCTCGCCGTCGTCCTCATCCTGGCCGCGGCCGTCGTCCTCGCCGTGGTCCGCTCCGACACCCGCCACGGCGAACTCGACCCACGCTCCGTCGACCCCTACGGCAGCCGCGCCATCGCCCAACTCCTCGCCGACCGCGGCGTGTCCACGCGAGTGGTCACCACCCTGGACGAGGCGCGCGCAGCAGCCGCCCGGGACGCGACTCTCCTGGTCGCCGTCCCCGACCGGCTGACACGGGGTCAACAGACCTTGCTGCACTCCGCGATCGCCGACTCCGGCGGCCGTACCGTCCTCGTCGCCCCCGGCGCCTGGTCCGTCGAAAAGCTCGCCCCCGGTGTCACGGCCGACCCCGCCACCAGCTTCGACTCGACACTCGCCCCCGACTGCGCACTCCCGGCGGCCCAGCGCGCGGGAAGCGCGGACACCGGCGGCATCCGCTACACCACCATCCATCTCGACGCCGACAAGTGCTACCCGAGCGAGCGCCTGTCCACCCTCGTGCGCATCCCGCAGACCTCCGGGAGGGGCGACACCGTCGTCCTCGGCGCACCCGACATCCTCTTCAACAACCGGCTCGACAAGCAGGGCAACGCCTCGCTCGCCCTCCAACTCCTCGGCTCGCGCCCCCATCTGGTCTGGTACCTCCCCTCGCTCTCCGACACCACCGCCACCGACACCGGCGGCGAAAAGGGCTTTCTGGACCTGCTTCCGTCCGGCTGGCTCTGGGGCACACTGCAGCTCTTCATCGCGGCAGCCCTCGCCGCCCTCTGGCGGGCACGCCGCCTGGGCCCCCTCGTTCCCGAAAGACTTCCCGTGGCGATCCGCGCCTCCGAAACCGTCGAAGGCCGCGCCCGCCTCTACCGCAAGTCGAACGCCCGCGACCGGGCGGCCGCCGCTCTTCGCTCCACCACCCGCACCCGCCTCGCCCCCCTCGTAGGCGTCCCCGTCTCCCAGGCGCACGCGCCCGAGACCCTGCTCCCCGCCCTGTCCGCCCACCTCCACGGCGACGGACAGGTGCCGCACTCCCTGCTCTTCGGCCCGCCGCCCGGCGACGACGCGGCCCTCATCGCCCTCGCCGACCAACTCGACGCCCTCGAAAGAGAGGTACGCCGTCCATGATGGACCCGACCACTGACAACGCCGGGATCACCGGGGACGCGGGCAAGGCCCGCGCCTCCCTGGAGGCCCTGCGCGCCGAGATCGCCAAAGCCGTGGTCGGCCAGGACCCCGCCGTGACCGGCCTCGTCGTCGCTCTCCTCTGCCGTGGACACGTACTCCTGGAAGGAGTCCCCGGGGTCGCCAAAACGTTGCTGGTCCGCGCCCTCGCCTCAGCGCTGGAACTGCAGACCAAGCGTGTTCAGTTCACCCCCGACCTCATGCCGAGCGACGTGACGGGCTCCCTGGTCTACGACGCCCGCACCGCCGAGTTCTCCTTCCAGCCCGGCCCGGTCTTCACCAACCTGCTCCTCGCCGACGAGATCAACCGCACGCCGCCGAAGACCCAGTCCTCCCTCCTCGAAGCGATGGAGGAACGCCAGGTCACGGTCGACGGAACCCCCCGCCCGCTCCCCGACCCCTTCCTGGTCGCAGCGACACAGAACCCGGTGGAGTACGAGGGCACCTACCCCCTGCCCGAAGCCCAACTGGACCGCTTCCTCCTCAAACTGACGATCCCTCTCCCCTCCCGCCAGGACGAGATCGACGTCCTCACCCGCCATGCCGAGGGCTTCAACCCGCGCGACCTGCACGCCGCCGGCGTACGCCCCGTCGCAGGCCCCGCCGATCTGGAAGCGGCCCGCGCCGCGGTCGCCAAGACCGCGATCTCCCCCGAGATCACCGCCTACGTCGTGGACATCTGCCGCGCCACCCGCGAGTCGCCGTCCCTCACCCTCGGCGTCTCGCCGCGCGGCGCAACGGCCCTCCTGGCCACCTCACGCGCCTGGGCATGGCTCACAGGCCGCGACTACGTCATCCCCGACGACGTCAAGGCGCTGGCCCTCCCCACGCTCCGCCATCGCGTCCAGCTCCGCCCGGAGGCCGAGATGGAGGGCGTGACCGCCGACTCCGTCATCAACGCGATCCTCGCCCACGTCCCCGTGCCCCGCTGATGGCGCTCACCGGACGCGCCGCGCTCCTCGCGGCCCTCGGCTCCCTCCCCGTCGGCCTCTGGGACCCGGGCTGGACGGGACTCCTCGCCGTCAACGGCTCGATCGCACTCGCCTGCGCCTGCGACTTCGCCCTGGCGGCGCCCGTACGACGCCTCGGCCTCTCCCGCTCGGGCGACACCTCCGTCCGCCTGGGCGAGAGCGCCGACGTGACCCTGACGATCACCAACCCGTCCCGCCGTCTGCTACGGGCCCGCCTGCGCGACGCCTGGCCACCCAGCAGCTGGCAGCCCGGCACCGAAGTCGACGCGTCCCGCCACCGCCTGACGGTCCCCGCAGGCGAACGCCGACGACTCACCACCCGACTCCGCCCCACCCGCCGCGGCGACCGCCAGGCAGACCGGGTGACCATCCGCTCCTACGGCCCCCTCGGCCTGTTCTCACGTCAAGGCACCCACAAGGTCCCCTGGACGGTGCGCGTCCTGCCCCCCTTCACCAGCCGCAAGCACCTCCCCTCCAAGCTCGCCCGCCTGCGCGAACTCGACGGCCGCACCAGCGTGCTCATCCGGGGCGAGGGCACGGAATTCGACAGCCTGCGCGACTACGTCCCCGGTGACGACACCCGCTCCATCGACTGGCGCGCGACAGCCCGCCAGTCCACGGTCGCCGTCCGCACCTGGCGCCCCGAACGCGACCGCCACATCCTCGTCGTCCTCGACACCGGCCGCACCGCCGCAGGCCGCGTGGGCGACGCGCCTCGCCTCGACGCCTCCATGGACGCGGCCCTGCTCCTCGCTGCCCTCGCGTCCCGCGCCGGCGACCGGGTGGACCTCCTCGCCTACGACCGCCGAGTACGTGCCCTCGTCCAGGGCCGCACGGCGCGCGACGTGCTCCCGTCTCTGGTCAACGCCATGGCGACACTCGAACCCGAACTGGTCGAACTGGACGCGAGAGGCCTCACGGCCACGGCCCTCCGCACGGCTCCTCGGCGCTCCCTGATCGTCCTGCTCACCAGCCTCGACGCAGCCCCTGTCGAGGAGGGCCTCATGCCCGTCCTCTCCCAACTCACCCAGCGTCATACGGTTCTCGTGGCCTCCGTGGCCGATCCCTACGTCGCCCGTATGGCGACCGCCCGTGGAAACACCGACGCGGTGTACGAGGCCGCAGCCGCCGCCCAGGCCCAGAGCGAACGCCACCGCACCGCAGAGCAACTCCGCCGCCATGGGGTCACGGTCGTCGACGAGACGCCGGACGAACTGGCGCCGGCGCTGGCGGACGCGTATCTGGCCTTGAAGACCGCGGGCCGTCTGTAGGGACGGCCGGCGGTCGGAGGTCGGCGGTTTTTCCGGGGTACCCGGAAACGCGAAAACCCCCGGACCGGTATCCCCGGCCGGGGGTTTTCGCAATGATTGTTCGGCAGCGTCCTACTCTCCCACAGGGTCCCCCCTGCAGTACCATCGGCGCTGTAAGGCTTAGCTTCCGGGTTCGAAATGTAACCGGGCGTTTCCCTCACG
>NZ_JBIWPO010000005.1:0-36936 GCF_044768275.1 Streptomyces sp. NPDC101152
CGACGGCGGCCCGTCCAGCGGCCGCACCGAAACCGTCCAAGCCGGGCCCGGGACGGCCTCCCGGCTCGAAGAACAAGCACCGGGCCACACGTCACGACGTCGGCAAGACGGTCAAACGCGCCGAGTCGATCAAGGAACACCAAGCCCGCCGAGCATAAACGCCAAGCTAGATGACCAGTGACAGGAGCAGGACCAGGCCGCCCGCGACCACGGAGATGATCGTCTCCATGACCGACCAGGTCTTCAGGGTCTGGCCCACGCTCAGGCCGAAGTACTCCTTCACCAGCCAGAACCCGGCGTCGTTGACATGGCTGAAGAAGAGCGAACCGGCGCCGATGGCCAGCACCAGCAGGGCCGTGTGCGTGGTCGACATGTCGGCCGCGAGCGGGGCGACCAGGCCGGCCGCCGAGACCGTCGCCACGGTCGCCGAGCCGGTGGCGAGTCGGATGATCACCGCGATCAGCCAGGCCAGCAGCAGCGCCGGGATCGACCAGTTCTTGGAGATGTCCAGAATCATCTTGCCCACACCGGTGTCGATCAGCGTCTGCTTGAAGCCGCCGCCCGCGCCCACGATCAGCAGGATGCCGGCGATGGGCGCGAGGCCCAGCTCCACCAGCGGCGTGAGCCGCTCCCGGCCGAAGCCGGCGGGCCGCAGCAGCGTGAAGATGCCGACGAGCACGGCGGCGAGCAGGGCGATCAGCGGGTTGCCTATGACGTCGAAGACGCGCTGGGTGAGGTTGGCCGGGTCGTCGATCACGATGTCGACCAGGGCCTTGGACAGCATCAGTACGACCGGCAGCAGGACGGTGCCCAGGGTGGCGCCGAAGCCGGGCCGGTTCTCCAGTTCCTCGGACGCGCGCGGCGGCAGCATCCGCTCGGGGACCGGGACGTCCACCCAGCGGGCGGCGACCTTGGAGAACAGTGGGCCGGCGATGATCACCGTCGGGATGGCGACCAGGATGCCCAGCGCCAGCGTCACACCGAGGTTGGCCTTGACGGCGGAGATCGCGACCAGCGGGCCGGGGTGCGGCGGGACCAGGCCGTGCATCACGGACAGGCCGGCGAGCGCCGGGATACCGATGCGCATGACCGAGTAGTTGCCTCGCTTGGCGACCATCAGCACGACCGGGATCAGCAGCACGATCCCGACCTCGAAGAACAGCGGGAGTCCGATGACCGAGGCGATCAGCACCATCGCCCACGGCATCGCCCGGCCGCCGGCCCTGGCGATGATGGTGTCGACGATCTGGTCCGCTCCGCCCGAGTCGGCGAGCATCTTGCCGAGGATCGAGCCCAGGGCGATCAGCACGCCGACGCTCGCGACCGTGGTGCCGAGCCCGGTGGTGAAGCTGGTGATCACCTTGTCGAGCGGGGCCCCCGCGACGGCGCCGAGCACCAGCGACCCGATCGTCAGGGACAGGAAGGCGTGCAGTTTGAACCGGGTGATGAGCACGACGATGACGGCGATGCCCAAGAGGACGGCGATGCCCAGCTGGGCGTGGCCGGCCGAGGTGATCGGCGCGGGCGCGTCCGCTGCCAGCATCTCGACGCTGAGTCTGGTCACGGTGGATCCCTTGCAGGTACGGGGAGGTGGGTGGGGGTGCTGGTGCTACCGGGCCGGGTGGGGAAGGGCGCTCAGCGCCTTCATGGCCCGTTCGGTGATCTCTTCGGGGCTGCCGGCGACGTCCACCACGACCCCCGCCTCGTCCGGCTCCAGCGGCTGGAGCGTGGCGAACTGGGAGTCGAGCAGTGCCGTCGGCATGAAGTGCCCCTGCCGGTGCGACATCCGGTCCTCGATCAGGGCACGGTCGCCTGTGAGGTGCACGAAGACGACGCCGGGGGCGGCGGCCCGCAGCCGGTCGCGGTAGGACCGCTTCAGCGCCGAGCTGCTGACCACCCCGCCGAGTCCGGCCCGCCCGTGCGCCCAGGCACCGATGGCGTCGAGCCACGGCCACCGGTCCGCGTCGTCGAGCGGGACGCCGGCCGACATCTTGACGATGTTGGCCTGCGGGTGGAAGTCGTCGCCCTCGGCGTACGGAACGCCGAGCCGGGCCGCGAGCAGGGGACCGATGGTGGTCTTCCCGGTGCCCGCGACACCCATCACCACGACGACATGGGGGGTGCTCATCGCTGCCTCACTGTCCTCTTCGACACATGATGTCGACGTAGATGAAACCCATTAGGTACGACGAATTCAATACCTCGGACTGAATAAGTCTGACTTTTTGTCTCTGTGATCCACCCCGTACGCTGAGTGCATGACCACACCGGGCCGGGGGCTGCACGGCCATGTACTGGACACCCTCGGGCCCGCGATCACCGCGGGCGAGTACCCGCCGGGCAGCGTCCTGCGCACCGACGAGCTGGCCCAGCGTTTCGACGTGTCACGCTCGGTGATGCGCGAGGCGGTCCGTGTCCTGGAGTCCATGCACCTGGTCGAGTCCCGCCGCCGGGTGGGCGTGACCGTCCGCCCCAAGTCCGAGTGGAACGTCTACGACCCGCAGGTCATCCGCTGGCGCCTGGCCGGCGCCGACCGCCCCCACCAGTTGCGCTCGCTGACCGTCCTGCGCTCGGCCGTCGAGCCGGTCGCGGCGGGACTCGCCGCCCGGCACGCGAGCGCCGAGCAGTGCGCCGAGCTCACCGAGTGCGCGCTCGGCATGGTCGCCAACTCGCGCGGCCACAAACTGGAGGGCTACCTCGTCCACGACGTGGCCTTCCACCGGGTGATCCTCACCGCCTCCGGCAACGAGATGTTCGCCCGGCTGGGGGACGTCGTCGCCGAGGTCCTCTCCGGCCGCACCCACCACGACGTGATGTTCGAGGACCCCGACCCGGCCGCCGTCACCCTCCACGTCCAGGTCGCGGACGCCGTACGCGAGGGTGACGCCCTGCGCGCGGAACGACTGACCCGCGAGATCACGGTGGGGGCCCTGCAGGAACTGGACATTCTGGCGCCCTAGTGCCGCGGCACCAGGCACCGTCAGTCCAGGAACTCCCCGTCCACGTACACCCACGCCCCGTCGACCCGCTCGAACCGGCTGCGCTCGTGCAGTGAACCGCCCTTGAAGGAGGCGCGGAAGGTCACCGTGCCGGTGGAGTGGAAGGCCGAGCCGTCGTTGGTGTCCAGGATCTCCAGACCGGTCCAGCGCATCCCCGGGTCGAATTCGACCCGGGCGGGACGGGTCCGTGGGTGCCAGGTCCGCAGCAGGTAGGGCTCGTCGCGCCTGACGAAGGCGCTGTAGCGCGAGCGCATCAGCGCCTCGGCGGTGGGCGCCACAGCCTCGCCGCGGTGGAAGCGGCCACAGCACCTCTCGTACGTCTCGGCGAGACCGCACGGACACGAGGCGGCGGGCGCGGAACCGTGCTGCCGCCGGGACGGCGAGGGGCGTCGGGACATGGAGGCCATTGTGCCCGCCCGCCGCCTACGCCGACTCGGCGTTGGTCGGCGGGTGCGTCGGACGCGCCGGGATCTGGCTGGGCAGCGGGGGCAGCCGCGTGCCGTACAGCCACGCGTCGAAGAGGCCGTCCAGCGGCTCGTCCGCGTAACGGCCCACGTGCGCCGTGAACGTCGTCGTCGTCACCGCCCCGCCCCGGTGCAGCCCCGCCCAGCCGCGCAGCATCCGGAAGAAGGCCTCGTCGCCCAGCGCACAGCGCACCGCGTGCACGGTGAGCCCACCGCGCTCGTAGAGCCGGTCGTCGAACATCGACTTGCGCCCGGGATCGGCCAGCCGCAGGTCCTGCGGCTGCGCGGACAGCGACCGGTGCGCGGCGGCGGCCAGTTGCTGTGCGCTGCGCCCGCCGGAGCGCTCCGACCACAGCCACTCCGCGTACTTGGCGAACCCCTCGTTGAGCCAGATGTGCCGCCAGTCCGCGATGGACACGCTGTTGCCGAACCACTGGTGCGCCAGCTCGTGCGCCACCAGCCGCTCCCAACCCCGCGCCCCGTCCACGTGGTTGGCGCCGAACAGCGACAACCCCTGTGCCTCGACGGGCACGTCGAGTTCCTCCTCGGTCACCACGATCGCGTACTCGTCGAACGGGTAGGGCCCGAACAGCTCCTGGAACAGCTCCATCATCTGCGGCTGCCGTGCGAAGTCCCGCGAGAACCGGGGCAGCAGGTGCGCCGGGATGTGCCCGTGCTGCGGCACCCCGCCCGGCCCCGGGTCGCCCAGCAGCACCGTCTGGTACTTGCCGATCGCCAGACCCACGAGATAGCTCGAGGTCGGCGCGGCCTGCTCGTACACCCAGGTCGTCGTGGACGCCTTCGTGGTCCGGGTCAGCAGGCGCCCGCCCGCGACCACCGCGTACGCGGACGGCGTCGTCACCGAGATCTGGTACGAGGCCTTGTCGGCGGGCCGGTCGTTGCACGGGTACCAGGACGGCGCGCCGACCGGCTGGCTCGCCACCAGCGCCCCGTCCTCCAGTTCCTCCCAGCCCAGCCCGCCCCAGGGGCTCGCCACCGGCTTGGGGTTGCCCGACCAGTGCACCTCGACCGTGAAGGCGGCACCCGGGCGGACCGGCTTGCCGGGACGCACCCGCAGCCGGCCGCCGCGGTGGGTGTAGTGCGCCGGACGGCCGTCCACCTTGACCCGGCCGATCTTGAAGTCGGCCAGGTTGAGGGTGAACTCGGCGAGCGGCGAACGACCCGCTATGGCGTTGATCCGGGCGCTGCCCGCCAGCCGGTTCGGGCCCGGGCGGTAGTCCAGCGTGAGCTCGTACCGGTGCACGCGGTAACGGGTGTCACCGTGTTCCGGGAAGTAAGGGTCCGTACCCGCCGACTGCTGAACCGCCACTGCCGCTTCTGCTCCCTGCGCCGTCGAACCACTCGCTGCCGCCGGTGCACCGCACGCGACACCCATCGCCTCAGGGGCGCCGAAGCGGGAGCCGGGAGGACCCGCGCTCAGGGACGCCATGCCTCGATCGGGTTGCCCAGCCAGCGGGTGTCGTCCGGGACGGACTCCGCGGCCATGACGAGCGACGCGGGGCCCAGCGTGGTGCGGGCCCCGACCGTGCTGCCGGGCAGCACGATCCCGCCAGGGCCCAGCGTGGCGCCCTCACGGAGGACAACAGTATCCGTCCGCAAGATCCGATCGTGGAAGAGGTGGGTCTGCAGGACGCAGCCCCGGTTCACGCTCGCCGCGTCCCCGAGGGTCACCAGGTCGGTCTCCGGCAGCCAGTAGCTCTCGACCCAAACGCCCGAGCCGATCCGTGCACCCAGCCCGCGCAGCCACGCGGTCATCACCGGCGTACCCGGTACGGAACCCGCGAGCCAGGGCACGGCCACGACCTCGACGAAGGTGTCGGCGAGCTCGTTGCGCCAGACGTAACCGCTCCACAGCGGGTGCTCACCGGTGCGGTGCCGGCCCACCAGCAGCCACTTCGCGACGATCGACACCAGCGCGGCCACCGCACCGGCCCCGAGCAGCACCACTCCCGACAGCAGGGCGGCCCACGGCCCGAGCAGGCACAGCACCGCCGCCGTTGCGGCCGCGATCGCCGCCGAGCAGAACACCGGCACGATCCGGCACAGCTCCACCAGCCCGCGCGCCCACAGCAGCCGCGCCGACGGGTCGTACGTACGGCTCTGGTCCCCGCTCTCGGCGTTCCGCGGCAGCTTCACCGGCGGCAGCCCCAGATACGAGCTGCCCTTCTTCGCCTTCTTCGGCGTCGCGGACAGCACGCCCACGAGCCCGCCGTCCGGCACGCTGCGGCCCGGCGCGGTCATCCCGGAGTTCCCCAGGAACGCCCGCCGCCCGATCTCGGCGCGCCCGATCCGCATCCAGCCGCCCCCGAGCTCGTACGGCGCGGTCAGCGTGTCGTCGGCCAGGAACGCGCCCTCGCCGACCGTCGTGAGGCTCGGCAGCGCCAGCACCGTCGACACCTCGGCGCCCCGTCCGATCCGCATCCCAAGCAGCCGCAGCCACACCGGCGTGACCAGCCCGGCGTACAGCGGGAACAGAGTCTCCCGCGAGCGGTCCATCAGCTGCGTGACCGTCCACGCCTGCCAGCCCGTCCGGCTGTGCGTCGGGTACGTCCCCTCGCGCAGGCCCACGCTCAGCAGCCGCACCCCGACCAGGATCAGCAGCGCGTACGCCGCCCCGAAGGCCAGCGTCGCCGGCACCAGGGCGAGCGCGGCGCCGCGCAGCGGCGCTGCCGGGTCGATCAGGGCGTGCGCCACGAGAAGGGCCGCCCCGCCCGCGAGGAGCGGCAGCGCGGACAGCACGAGACCCGTCAGGCCGTACATCACCCGCCAGTACGTGCCCCGCTGCGGGCGCTCCTTCGGCCAGTTCCGCTTGGCCCTGCCCAGCTTCACCGCGGGCGCACCCGCCCAGCGCTGACCGGTCGGGATCTGCCCGCTCACCGCCGAACCGGGGGCGACCTCCGCCCGCTTGCCGACGCGGGCGCCCGGGAAGAGCATGCTGCGGGTGCCGACGGTGGCGTGCGCGCCGACCTTGACCTGGCCGATCTCCAGCCGGTCGCCGTCCAGCCACCAGCCGGACAGGTCCACCTCGGACTCCACGGCGGCGCCCCGGCCCAGCTTGAGCAGCCCGGTGACCGGTGGCAGCGAGTGCAGGTCGACGTCCTGGCCGACCTTGGCGCCCAGCGCACGGGCGTACCGCTCCAGCCAGGAACCGGTCAGTGTGGTCGCGCCGCTGAACTCGGCCAGCCGCTCGGCGGTCCACAGCCGCAGATGGACCCCGCCACCACGCGGGTACCGGCCGGGCTCGACGCCCCGCAGCAGCAGCCGCGCACCGCCCGCGGCGATCGCGAGCCGACCGGGAGGGCTGAACAGCGCGACGGCGCCGGCCGCGAGCAGCCACCAGGGGGCCGTCGGCAGCCAGGACCAGGCGGGCAGCAGATTGCCGAGCGCGGCCAGCACGAGGGTCCAGCGCAGGCCCAGCAGCGTGAACAGCGGGACGAGCAGCAGCATTTGGAGCACCTTGGCGCGGGTCGGCACCGGGGCGACGGTGCGCCGGGCACCGTCGTCCTGCGCGGACTCCTCCAGTCGGCGGGCCAGTTTGCGCAGAGTGGGCTGCTGGTAGATGTCGAGGACTGCCGCGCTCGGGTACCGGGTGCGCAGCCTCGTCGTCAGCTGCGCGGCGGCCAGGCTGCTGCCGCCGATCGCGAAGAAGTCGTCCCGGGCGCCGGTGACCGGGATGCCGAGGACCTCCGTCCACTGCTCGGCCAGCCATGCCTCGGTGCCGTAGAGCCGCTCGGCCGGCCCGCCGGTCTCCAGGCCCTCCAGCGGCCAGGGCAGGGCGTTGCGGTCGACCTTGCCGCTGGTCCGGGTCGGCAGCTCCTCGACCGGCGCCAGCAACGGCACGAGCGCGGCGGGCAGTTCGGCGCGCAGCTTCTCGACGGCGGCCGCCTGGTCCCAGCCGTCCTGGGTGACGACATAACCGACGAGCAGCTGGTTGCCGCTGCGGGCGGTGCGCACGGCGGCGGCCGCCCCGGCCACCCCGGGCAGCGCCTGCAACGCGGCGTCCACCTCGCCGAGTTCGATCCGGCGCCCGCCGAGTTTGATCTGCTCGTCGGCCCGCCCGAGGAACACCAGCCCCTCGGGCTCGGCCTTCACCAGGTCACCGCTGCGGTACGCGCGCTCCCAGCCCAGCGAGGCGAGGGGCGCGTACTTCTCCGCGTCCTTCCCCGGGTCGAGATACCGGGCGAGGCCCACGCCCCCGATCACCAACTGGCCGCTGGCGCCCATCGGTACGGGCTCCCCGGCCTCGTCCACGACGGCCAGCTCCCAGCCGTCCAGCGGCAGCCCGATGCGGACCGGCTCCTCGCCGGACATGAGAGAGGCACAGGCGACGACGGTCGCCTCGGTCGGCCCGTACGTGTTCCAGACCTCGCGCCCCTCCGTCACCAGCCGCTGCACCAGCTCGGGCGGGCAGGCCTCGCCGCCGAAGATCAGCAGGCGGACGTCGTTGAGGGTCTCCGGCTCCCACAGCGCGGCGAGCGTGGGCACCGTGGACACCACGGTGATCTCCTGCTCCACCAGCCAGGGGCCCAGGTCGGCACCGCTGCGGACCTGCGCACGCGGCACCGGCACCAGACAGGCGCCGTAGCGCCAGGCGAGCCACATCTCCTCGCAGGACGCGTCGAAGGCGACCGACAGGCCCGCCATGACCCTGTCACCGGGACCGATGGGGTCGTCGGTGAGGAACAGCGCGGCCTCCGCGTCCACGAACGCGGCGGCGCTGCGGTGGCTGACGGCGACACCCTTGGGCTTGCCGGTGGATCCGGAGGTGAAGATGATCCACGCGTCGTGCTCGACGCCGGGACGGGCGGCGGGGGTGCCGGCCCGCCCGTGGACGGTCAGTTCGTGCCCGGCGCCGATCACGGCCCGGACCTCCGCCTCCCCGAACACCAGCTCGGCCCGCTCGTCGGGGTCCTCGGCGTCCA
Organism: Streptomyces sp. NPDC101152; assembly: GCF_044768275.1. Classification (NCBI taxonomy): domain Bacteria; kingdom Bacillati; phylum Actinomycetota; class Actinomycetes; order Kitasatosporales; family Streptomycetaceae; genus Streptomyces; species Streptomyces sp. NPDC101152. The sequence goes on from NZ_JBIWPO010000005.1 coordinate 8,407, forward strand.
CGGGGACGTAGGCGGCACCGGCGGCGAGGACCGCCAGGATCGCGACGTAGAGGTCGTTGGTGCCCGACGGCACTCGGACACCCACCCGGTCGCCGAGCCCCACCCCGGCCTCGCCGAGCCGGCGCCGCAGCCGCTCGACCTCGGCGGCCAGCGCGCGGTAGGTCAGCCGGGCCACCCCGTCGTCCAGGGCGAGCTCGTCCGGGAAGGAGCGCACGGAGGCGTCGAAGACGTCGACGAGCGTGCGGGGAGAGGCGGCGGGCCCCCCGGAGAAACGGGCGGTGTCGCCGAACTGTTCACGGATCTCTGCGCTGAACTCTTCGTCGAGCAGGCCGAGAGCACTGCTCTCGTCTATGGCTGCCATCGGTCCTCGCGTCTCGATCCCGGAAGCCTCCGGGGCGCTGGAGGGCCCGCAGGTCTGCCTGGGGTTGTCCGGCTCCAGCTCGTAACAAGCCGGAAATTTTAGTACGACGCTAGGTTCGCCCCGCTGGAACAGCCACCCGAAGAGGCCGTCCGGGTGGTGCCGCGGCCCCCACCGCACGCCTGTGACCTGGTGATCTTCACGGCGAGCGAGAGATGCCCCACATACAGCGAGCAAGGGGACACAGACGACGAATCCCCCGGCCGCAGAGCGGCCGGGGGATTCGGCTGGGCTGGTGTCCGAGGGGGGACTTGAACCCCCACGCCCGATAAAGGGCACTAGCACCTCAAGCTAGCGCGTCTGCCATTCCGCCACCCGGACAAGGTGTCTGTCGCGCGAGGTCTCCCGCGGCGACGAGGGAAACATTACCAGGCTTCCGAGGGGTGTCCGATCACCCCCGCTGCGACCCTGCCGCTCCCGTGAACGGCGTGTGACGGGCCCGGCCCGGTCTTGGGGTGCGCCGGGGGTGAGGGGGAGGATGAGGGGACCACCAGCAGTGACAGCGGGAGGAAGCAGCGTGAGCGACACGGACACGACCAGGACCGTCACCGGCGAGGACGAGGTCGTGGACCTCTGCCGCGAGCTCATCCGGATCGACACCAGCAACTACGGCGACCACTCCGGACCCGGCGAGCGCAAGGCCGCCGAGTGGACCGCCGAGAAGCTCGCCGAGGTCGGCCTGGAACCGCGGATCTTCGAATCGCACCCGGGCCGCGCCTCGACCGTCGCCCGCATCGAGGGCGAGGACCCCTCCCGGCCCGCGCTGCTGATCCACGGCCACCTGGACGTCGTTCCCGCCAACGCCGACGACTGGACCCACCACCCCTTCTCCGGCGAGGTCACCGACGGGTGCGTGTGGGGGCGCGGGGCCGTCGACATGAAGGACATGGACGCCATGACCCTCGCGGTCGTGCGCGACCGGCTCAGGAGCGGACGCAGGCCCCCGCGGGACATCGTCCTCGCCTTCCTCGCCGACGAGGAGGCGGGCGGCACCTACGGCGCCCGGCATCTCGTCGACCGACACCCCGACCTCTTCGAGGGCGTGACCGAGGCGATCAGCGAAGTCGGCGGCTTCTCCTTCACCGTGAGCGAGCAGCGGCGGCTCTACCTGATCCAGACGGCCGAGAAGGGCATGCACTGGATGAAGCTGACCGTGGCCGGAACCGCCGGACACGGCTCGATGATCCACCGCGACAACGCGATCACCGAGCTGTCGGAGGCCGTCGCGCGGCTCGGCCGGCACACGTTCCCGGTCCGCGTCACAAAGACCACCCGCGCCTTCCTGGACGAGCTCGGCGACGCGCTGGGCACGCAACTCGACCCGGAGGACATGGAGTCGACGCTCGCCCGGCTCGGCGGCATCGCCAAGCTGATCGGCGCGACCCTCAGCAACACCGCCAACCCCACGCAGCTGGGCGCCGGCTACAAGGTCAACGTCATCCCGGGCGAGGCCACCGCGCACGTCGACGGACGGTTCCTGCCGGGGCACGAGGAGGAGTTCCTCGCCGACCTCGACCGGATCCTCGGGCCCACGGTGCGCCGTGAGGACGTGCACTCCGACAAGGCCCTGGAGACCACCTTCGACGGCGCCCTGGTGGAGGCCATGCAGTCTTCGCTGCTGGCCGAGGACCCGACCGCGAAGGCGATCCCCTACATGCTCTCCGGCGGCACGGACGCCAAGTCCTTCGACGACCTCGGCATCCGCGGCTTCGGCTTCGCGCCGCTCAGGCTGCCGCCGGAGCTGGACTTCGCCGGCATGTTCCACGGCGTGGACGAGCGGGTGCCGGTCGACGGCCTGAAGTTCGGTGTGCGCGTCCTCGACCGGTTCATCGACGCCTCGTGACTCCGTAATCGGCAGCGTGTACGGAACTGACCGACAACGAGTGAATGCGCTCATAAGCTCGTAGCTCCATTACTCCCTCCTCGTTACAGGTGATGCGATCCGCTACTTGGGACCGCATTGCCAACAAGGAGGAATAATGATCAAGAAGGTCGTCGCTGCTGCGGCTGCCACCGGTGGTCTGGTTCTCGCGGGTGCGGGCCTGGCCGTCGCCGACTCCGGCGCTCAGGGTGCCGCGGTGCACTCCCCGGGTGTCGTTTCCGGCAACGTCGTTCAGGTTCCGGTGCACATCCCGGTGAACGTCTGCGGCAACACGGTCTCCGTGATCGGGCTGCTGAACCCCGCCTTCGGCAACACCTGCATCAACAAGTGACGTCAGCCCCCTGAGGGTTGTTTGTTCACGCCCGTCGGCTCCGGAGCGCGTGCCATGCGCTCCGGGACCGACCGGCCTTTTCGCGTGATCGGGTCCGGGAGATCCAGGTCGGCGAGAACCAGGTCAGGAATCGAAGGCAGGGGGGAATTCAGCAATGCGACAGGTCACCCGCAAGGGCCTGATGACCGTGGCGGCCGCGACCGGCGTGCTCGCCGCCGTGGGCGGGGCCGCACACGCCGACTCGGGGGCGATCGGCTCCAGTTCAGACTCGCCCGGCGTGCTGTCGGGCAACACGGTGCAGGCGCCGGTGCACATCCCGGTGAACGTGTGTGGCAACACGGTCAACATCGTCGGAGTGCTCAACCCGGCGGTGGGCAACAGGTGCGTCAACCAGGGCGGGGGCGGCGGTTCCCCCTCGGGCGGAGACGGGGACTCCGGCGGCCACGGAAGCGGTACCGGCTCACAGGCCGGCGGACACACCGGCGGCTCGCCCGGCGTCGGCTCGGGCAACCACGTCCAGGCACCCGTCGACGTCCCCGTGAACGTGTGCGGCAACACCGTCGACGTCGTCGGTGTCGGCAACTCCGCGACAGGGAACGACTGCGCGAACGGCGGCGCCCCGGGCGCCGGCCACGGCACGCCCCCGGGAGACTGCCACGGGACACCACCGCCGGGGACGCCGGGACAGCCCGGTCACCCGGGGCAGCCCGGTCATCCGGGGCAGCCCGGTCACCCGGGCCGGCCGGGCCACCCTGGCAACCCCACGGGGCCCACGCACCCCGGCACCCCGGGCACGGGGTCCGTTCCGGGCGGCAAGGGACGGGGCCGCTCTGTGAACGTCCATCTCCAGGGCGCCGAGTCGGCCGGCCGGCCGCTCGCCACCGCACAGCTCGCCCACACCGGCAGCGACCTGCCGCTGGGCGTCGTCCTCCCGGTCGGCGCGGGTGCGCTGCTCGGAGGTGCGCTGATGTACCGGAAGGCGCGAGCCAGGGCGTAGCACCTCGTGAACGCATCACGGAGCGGGCCCCGTATCGGCGGGGCCCGCTCCGATTCCGTCGTCTCCGCGGACGCCTCAGCTCACCACGTGGCGCGCACCTGGCGGATGATCCGCCGACGCAACCGCACCCTGCGGCTGCCGTCGCGCATCAGGCTGAGGCGGTCCAACTCCCAGTGTCCGTACTCGGCATGGTCCGTCAGCAGGCGTGTGGCGTCCTTGCGGGACACCCCGCGTGGCACGTACACGTCGACAAATTCGTATTCCGGCATCGCATCTATTGTGCGGGCTGGGGCCCGGTACGGATAGCGTCTGCACTATGTCTGATGCTGCGCAGCCCACCGCTGCCGAGGTACGCGCCGCCGCCGAGGCGGTCAAGACCGCGCTCGACCGTCATCTGGCGGCGGTCGAACGCAGGTCGGGTGAGGACGACCCGGCCGTCTACGAGGCGTTCAACCAACTGGCGGCGGCCGCCGAGGCGTACGACGAGCTGCTCTACGACCGCTACGACGAGGTGACCCCCTTCGAGATCCCCGGCGCCGACGACTCCCTGCCGCCCTACACGGGCCCCGAGGAACCGAACGCGCTGAGCGTGCTGATCCGCCGCGACTACGCGGTGGCCCAGCCGCAGCGGCTGCTGGCGCAGGCACAGCGAGTGGAGGCGGCGGACGACGACAGCACGGGCGCGTTGGCCTCCGGCACGATCCACGGGGCCCTGGGCATCCTGTTCGGCGAGTTCGAACCCGACGAGATCGCCTCGCGGCACAAGGAGTTCGGCCTCGAGGAGGGCGACTCCACCCTGTGGGTGACGGCCACGGAGGAGCCCGTGGAGGCGGGGGAGTGGCTGGAGGCGCCGTTCGAGGGGGTCGACCCGCAGAGCGTGGTCTGCCGGTTCGACGTCAGCGCCGTCTTCGACGACGAACCTGACGACGACGAGCTCGAGGACGATCTCGAGGGGGAGCTGGACGGCGACGAGGACCTGGAGCCGCTCGACGTCGAACGGTAGAGGCAGCTGACGGCGCGGCGGCGGTCACGGGGGACTCAGGGTCCTGGTGGCCGCCGCCGCGCCGTCGGCGGGTCACGTGATCGCCGGCAGTTGCGTCGCCAGCAGGAGGGGGAGGCGGGTCGTCCGGGACTTGGCCGGGATCTCGGCGACCGCTCGGGGAAGGGCCTGGTCCACGCCGTGGACCACGGAGAGGTGGCGGTCCGCCCGGCTGAACGCGGTGTAGACCCATGGCCGGCTCAGGGCCTGAGCGGCGTCACCGGGCAGGACGACGACCACCGCCGGCCATCGGCCGCCCACCGCCTGGTGCGCGGTCAGGGCCCAGCCGTGACGGACGGACTGCTCCACCCTCTCCTTCGGTACGACGACGTCAATACCGGCGCAGGACAGGTGCAGCCCCTCGGCGTCGGCCTTCACCACCTGGCCCGGCAGGGTACGGCCCGGGGCGGGGGAGTAGGCCACCCGGTCGCCGGGGTCGAAGCCGCCGAAGCGGCCGGGGCCGGGGTTGAGGCGCTCCTTCAACGCGGCGTTGAGGGCGCGGGTGCCGGCCGCGCCCCCGTGGCCCGGGGTGATCACCTGCGTCTGCTCGGCGGGGACGCCGATCGCGCGCGGCACCGAGTCCGCGACCAGCTGCACGGTGCGGTGCACGGCCTCGCCCGCGTCCCGCACCGGCACGATCACGACCTCCTTGCCGGGGGCGTCGACCTGGTTCAGCTCCCCGATGCCGATACCGGAGACCAGCTCCCCGAGCGGGCCGGGGTCCGGGGTGCGGGAGGCGACCTGCGGACAGATCCGCGCGGCCAGCAGATCCGCGAACACCCTGCCGGGCCCCGCCGACCACAGCACCGACGGATCCCCGGCCACCATCAGCCGGGCACCGTCCGGCAGCGACTCGACGAGCAGGGCGGCGGCCTCCACGTCCAGCTGCGGCGCGTCCAGCACGACGAGGAGATCCACGTCGAGCGCGCCCTCGGCGTCCCGGCCGGGGCCTTCGGTTCCGGCGAGGAGGCCGGCCACGGTGGCCACGGGGACCGTCGTACCGGGAACCTCCGCGGCCCGGGCGAAACGGTCACGGCCGGCCGGGGTGTGGGCGGCCGCCCACCCCCGCAGCCCGAGTGCGGACGCCACGCGCAGCAGCGCCGCCGGCTCGGCGAGGGACGCCTCGCCGCCGGTGTGCAGGACCAGGCCGTGGCCGGCGACCGCGCGGATCAGCTCGGCCGTCGACCCCTTCGCCGAGGCCGCCGCGCGCTCCCACTCCTCGGTCGTACCGTCCTGTTTCGGCACCGAGTTGACCAGGCGGGCCAGACCGTCGGCGAGGCTCTCCTCGGCGAGGGCGTACCGCTCGAGCCCGACCAGGACCCGAACCGGCCGTTCCGCTTCCTCTTCGCCCTCTTCGGCCCCCTCCGGCTCCGGTGCGCGTGGGTCCAGCGCGTCCTGGAAGACCAGCGCCTCGCCCTCCGCGACGGTCGCCTGTACGGCGTCGTCGGCGTCCGGCACGCCCCGCTGGGCCAGCGCGGCGACGAGCGCGGGCAACTCCAGCGCCGTGTGCCCGGCCACAGCCGCCTGCTCCAGCAGCCACCCCGTCAGCGCCCGGCCGCGACGCTCGTCGTCCGGGGCTGCCCCGGCGCCGAGCAACACCCGGGCGAAACCGTCGGCCTGTTCGGGCCGGACACCGCCGACCCGCAGCAGCAGCCAGGGGTCGGCCCGCAGGCGGTCGCCGGCACCCTCGCCGAGCGCGGCGGCGACCTGCCCCGCGAGGGACTCCGGCGCGCCACCGGCGACCAGCACGCCGCGCACCGCGTCCACGGCCTCGAGCGCGACGGCCCGCGGCGCCGGCTGCGGCTGCCGTACCGGCTCGGGAGCGGGCCGGAGCGGAGCGGGGGCGGTGGCCTTCGCCCCGCTCTCGACGGCCCGCACGGCGGCCAGCAGATCGGCGGCCGTGCCGCTCAGCTTGGCCCCACTCGCGATCGGCGCCGTCTTCTCCGCCTTACGCCGCTCGATCCGCTCCCGCTCCACCTGCTGAGCCGCCAACTCGGCCTCGGCCTCGGACATCTGAACAGCGGCATCCCCGACGCCCCCCGCTCCCGCTGTTCCGGTGTCGGTGGCCTCAGTGCTGTCCGGCTGTCCGTCGCCGCCCGGGCCCGCGGGGCCGTCCGGGGTTCCCGGCTCGTTCTGCTCCGTGGTCTCGGGCTCCGTGCTCACAGCGTGCTCCAGTCGTGATCGGGATAGCGGTGCACGGGTGCCGACACATCGTCCAGCGCCCGGCAGATCTCGTCAGGAAGACTAAGGGCCTCCACTGACAACGCCGCCGTGAGCTGCTGCGCGTTGCGCGGACCGATGATGGGCGCGGCCACCCCGGGCCGGTCACGGATCCACGCGAGGGCGACCTGGAGGGGCGTCACCGCGAGCCCGTCCGCCGCGGTCTGCACGGCGTCGACGATCCTGCTCGCCGTGTCGTCGAGGTACGGGGCGACGAAGGGCGCCAGGTGCTCGGAGGCGCCGCGTGAGTCGGCCGGGGTGGTGTCGCCCCGGTACTTGCCGGTCAGGACCCCGCGGCCGAGCGGCGAGGACGGGAGCAGGCCGATGCCCAGGTCGAGGGCGGCCGGCAGCACCTCGCGCTCCACGCCGCGCTGCAGCAGCGAGTACTCCATCTGAGTGCTCGCCAGCCGGGTCCGCGCGCCCGGCACCGCCAGCTGCCACGTCGCCGCCTTGGCCAGCTGCCAGCCGCAGAAGTCGGACACCCCGGCATAGCGGGCGCGCCCACTGCTGACCGCCAGGTCGAGGGCGTGCAGGGTCTCGTCCAGCGGGGTGTACGGGTCGTAGGCGTGGACGTGCCACACGTCGACGTAGTCCGTTCCCAGGCGGGCCAGCGAGGCGTCGAGCGCAGAGAGCAGATGGCCGCGGGAGCCGTCGACCCGGCGGTCCGGGTCCGCCACGCTGCCCGCCTTCGTCGAGATGACCAGGTCCCGGCGCGGGACCAGCCCTTCTATGAGACGTCCGAGCAGATACTCGGCCTCCCCGTCGCCGTACACGTCCGCCGTGTCGACGAGGCTCCCGCCCGCCTCCCAGAACGTCTTCAGGAGGTCCGCGGCGTCGTGCTCGTCGGTGTCCCTGCCCCAGGTGAGCGTGCCGAGTCCGATACGGGACACACGAAGGCCGGTACGGCCGAGATGCCTCTGCTCCATGAACGCCGACATTACTGGCCTGAACTGGCCGTGTGGGGGCCTGTGGACGACCAGTTTCCCCGGTCGGGGCCGCCGGTCGCCGCCCCTGTGCGCACCGTCACCGCCCACGGCCCCCGAAGCCGCGCTACTGTCGTCGGAACAGGGACGTTACTGATCGGTAAGGGGATCGGCATGCAGCTCGGGCTCAATCTCGGCTACTGGGGTGCCGGAATGGATGCGGACAACCTCGCGGTCGCCCAGGAGGCCGACCGCCTCGGGTATGCCGTGTGCTGGGCCGCCGAGGCCTACGGCTCCGACGCGGCGACCGTGCTCACCTGGGTCGCCGCCAAGACCGAGCGCATCGACGTCGGCTCGGCCATCTTCCAGATCCCGGCCCGCCAGCCCGCGATGACCGCGATGACCGCCGCCACCCTCGACTCCCTCTCCGGCGGCCGCTTCCGCCTCGGCCTCGGCGTCTCCGGACCCCAGGTCTCCGAGGGCTGGTACGGCGTCAAGTTCGACAAGCCGCTCGCCCGCACGCGTGAGTACGTCGAGATCGTCCGCAAGGCGATGGCGCGCGAACAGCTGTCGTACGACGGCGAGCACTGGACGCTGCCGCTGCCCGGCGGCCCCGGCAAGCCGATCAAACTGACCGTGCACCCCCAGCGCGAGCACATCCCGCTGTACATCGCGGCGATCGGCCCGAAGAACCTCGAGCAGACCGGCGAGATCGCCGACGGTGCGCTGCTGATCTTCCCCTCCGCCGAACACCTGGAGGAGACCACGATCTCCTACCTGCGCGCCGGGCGGGAGAAGGCCGGCCTGACCCTGGACGGGTTCGACGTCTGCCCCACGCTCCCGCTCGCCCTCGGCGACGACAAGGACGTGACCGCGCTCGGCGACGCCTTCCGCCCCTACACCGCCCTGTACGTCGGCGGTATGGGCAGCCCCAAGCAGAACTTCTACAACCAGCTCGCCCAGCGCATGGGGTACGAGAAGGAGGCCGCCGAGATCCAGGCCAGGTACCTGTCGGGCGACAAGGAGGGCGCCGCGGCGGCCGTCCCGCACGACCTCATCGACAAGACGACGCTCCTGGGCTCCGTGGACCGCATCGCCGACCGTATGAAGGAGTACGCGGCCGCCGGCGTCACCACCCTCTCCCTCAACCCGGCCGGCTTCACCCTGGAGGAGCGGATCGCCTCGCTGCGCGCCGGCACCGAGGCCCTGGAGCGCGCCGGCCTGGCGTAACCCGGCTTCGGCACCGGAGATGTCCCTACGGCCGTGGTGGGGGCTCGGGGGTCTTCCCCGCCACGGCCGTCACGGGGAACAACGCGCCGTCCGGCGCACGGTTACGCTCCCGAAGTGACCCCGTGTGTCCTCCTTTTGGCCCAGTTGCCCGGCACACCTGTTGCGGCGCCGCTCCCGCGCCACTTGACTCGTTCTTTGCGGAACCCTGCGGAGTCCGGCGCAGCCTGCAGAGAGGTGCCTCACGATGCTTTCGGCCAAGAGCCTGTTCCAGGAGATCCTCGACGACGACCGGTCCTTCGCGCTGTTCTGCTCCATCGCGGCCGGCGGCGAGTCCCAGGGCGGCTGGGAGAACGGCCGGATCGCCGCGCTCGTGCCGGAGAGCGAACGTGAACTCGCCCCCAGGATCGCCCGGCACGGCGCCGACGAGGACAAGCACGGCAGGATCTTCAACGCCCTGATGAAAAAGCGCGGCCTCGAACCGGTCCCGGTCCCGCCCGAGACCGACTACACCATGCTTCTGGAGCGGCACGGCATCGGTCTCGCGCACGAGAAGCTCCGCAGGGACGAACGGCTGACCGTCCAGGACATCATCGTCTACCTCGCCCACAGCAGGGTCACCGAACAACGCGCCTCGGAGCAGATGCGGCTGCTGCGCAGGCACTTCGCCGACCACCCCGACATCGGCCGCGCCGTGAAGATGATCTCCAACGACGAGGACGACCACCTCGCCTACTGCCACGAGGAGTTGCTGCGCCTCGCACGCGCGGGCCACGGTCGCACGATCCAGCGAGCGCTGCGCACGTGCGCGCTCGCGGAGATCCGCGTCCACCGGGACGTCAGCCTCGCCGTCATGGACCACATGGGACGCCTCCTCGGCTGGCCCCGGCCCAGGTCCGCGCTGCTCGCGGCCGGGATTCACGCCGTGTACGCCTACGAGCGCCTGGCCGGCTGGCGCCGCATGGTGAGCCTCGCGATGCCGCAACGCCGCGACCCCCTGGGCGAACCGGCCACCCCTGCCCCCGAGTTCGCCTGAACTACAGCCAGCCCCGCTGCTTGAACGTCCGGTACAGCAGCACCTCCAGGGCGGCCATGACCAGGAGCGCCGCCGGGTACGACCACATCCAGTGCAGCTCGGGCATGTGGTCGAAGTTCATGCCGTAGATGCCCGCGATCATCGTGGGCACCGCGGCCATCGCCGCCCAGGCGGAGATCTTCCGCATGTCGTCGTTCTGCCGGACGCTCATCTGCGCCAGGTGCGCCGACAGCACGTCCGAGACCAGCCGGTCCAGGCCCTCCACGGACTCGTTCACGCGCGCGAGGTGGTCACCGACGTCACGGAAGAACGGCCGCGCCTTCTCATTGACGAACGGCACGGTGGCGCCGTACTGGCCGGTCCCCGCGAGCCGGCCCATCGGCAGGGTCAGCGGGCCGGTCGCCCGGCGGAACTCCAGGACCTGCCGCTTGAAGGTGTAGATCCGCGACGCGGTGTTGCGCGAGCTGCCCACCTCCGGCGAGAACACCTCCGTCTCCAGCTCCTCCAGGTCGGTCTGCAGCTCGGTCGCCACGTCCAGGTAGCGGTCCACGACGGCGTCGGAGATCGCGTACAGCACCGCCGTCGGTCCCTTGCCGAGCAGTTCGGGCTCGTTCTCCAGCCGTGCGCGCACCGCCTTCAGCGGGGCGCCCTCGCCGTGGCGGACGGTGACCACGAAGGAGTCACCGAGGAACACCATGATCTCGCCGGTGGAGACCTGGTCGCTGTCGGGCTCGTACACGACCGGCTTGAGGACGAGGAAGAGCGAGTCGTCGTACACCTCCAGCTTGGGCCGCTGATGCGCCTTCAAGGCGTCCTCCACGGCCAGCGGGTGCAGCGCGAACTCCTCGCTGACCAGGCCGAACTCCTCCTGGGAGGGCTCGTGCAGGCCGATCCAGACGAAACCGCCGGACCCCCGCGCCTTCGCCAGCGCGTCCGACAGGTCCTCCGGTCCCTCGGTCCGCTCCCCATGGGTGTATATGGCGCTGTCGACGATCACAGAGCGTGTTCCCCTTTCGTCAGGGCCCCGCGACCCGGGGGCGTGTGCCTACCCTGGGCCGCATGCCCACGCTGATCCTGGTCCGGCACGGACGATCCACCGCCAACACCGAGGGAGTGCTCGCCGGCTGGACGCCCGGTGTCGCCCTCGACGAGCGCGGCGCCGCGCAGGCCGCCGCCCTGCCCGGCCGGCTCGACGGCCTGCCGATCTGCGAGGTCGTCAGCAGCCCGCTGCAGCGCTGCCAGGAGACGGTCCGCCCGCTCCTCGACGCCCGCCCCCAGCTCACCGCCCACACCGAGGAGCGGATCGGGGAGGCGCACTACGGCGACTGGTCCGGCCGCAAGCTCGCCGAACTCAAGGACGAGCCGCTGATGCAGGTGGTGCAGGCGCACCCGAGCGCCGCCGCGTTCCCCGGCGGCGAGTCGATGCGGGCGATGCAGACCCGCGCCGCCGAGGCCGTGCGCGAGTGGAACGCGCGCGTGGAGCGCGACCACGGCGCCGACGCCGTCTACCTGATGTGCTCGCACGGCGACATCATCAAGTCGCTCGTCGCGGACGCACTCGGACTTCATCTCGACCTCTTCCAGAGGATTTCCGTTGAACCGTGTTCCATCACCGCGATCCGTTACACCCCCCTGAGGCCGTTTCTCGTACGCCTCGGCGACACCGGGGACTTCGCGTCCCTGGCGCCCCGCGAGGAACCCCCCGCCGGCGACGCCACCGTCGGGGGCGGTGCGGGCGCACCGTGATCGTCGGGCGCAGTAGGGTGAAGCGGTCGCAGTAGCGCCGTGCCCGTCCGCGGACAAGCGGTCCGTGCGGCCCCCGGTCAGAAGTCGATCCACGATCCCAGGAGACAGGACGTGTCCCGTCAGGTGTTCCTCTACGACCCCCCGGACCGCTTCGTGGCCGGTACGGTCGGGCTGCCCGGACGCCGTACGTTCTTCCTCCAGGCCACCGCAGGCTCCCGGGTGACCAGCGTGGCCCTGGAGAAGACCCAGGTCGCCGCCCTCGCCGAGCGCATGGACGAACTCCTCGACGAGGTGGTGCGGCGCAGCGGCGGCAACGCCGCCGTACCGGCCGTGGCGCCCACCGAGATCTCCGACACCGAACCCCTCGACACCCCCGTCGAGGAGGAGTTCCGCGTCGGCACCATGGCGCTGGCCTGGGACGGCGAGGAACAGCGCATGATCGTCGAGGCGCAGGCCCTCGTCGAACTCGAGGCCGAGTCCGAGGAGGACCTCGCAGAGGCCGAGGAGCGCCTGCTGCAGGACGAGGAGAACGGGCCCCCGATGCTGCGGGTCCGGCTGACCGGCGCGCAGGCGAGAGCCTTCGCCAAGCGTGCCCTGGACGTCGTCAACGCCGGGCGGCCGCCGTGCCCGCTGTGCAGCCTCCCGCTCGACCCGGAAGGACACGTATGTCCGCGCCAGAACGGATACCGCCGCGGGGCGTGACGACCGACGAGCCCCTCACCGGCCTCCTCACGCACGGCGAGCTCACGGTGCGCGGCCGGATCCGCGAGGCGTCCAACGCGGCCCTGTACTGCACCATCACGCACGAGGGCCGCGAGGCGGCCTGCGTCTACAAGCCGGTGGCCGGCGAGCGGCCCCTGTGGGACTTCCCCGACGGCACCCTCGCCCAGCGGGAGGTCGCCGCCCACGCCGTCTCCGAGGCGACCGGCTGGGGACTCGTCCCGCCCACCGTGCTGCGCGAGGGACCCTACGGCGAGGGCATGGTGCAGCTGTGGGTGGAGGTGACCCCCGAGGCCGAACTGCTCGCCCTGATCGACGCCGAGGAGCCCGAACCGGGCTGGAAGGCGATCGGCCTCGCCGAGGTCGGCGAAGGGAAGACGGCTTTGCTGGTGCACGCCGACGACGAGCGGCTGCGCCGGCTCGCGGTCCTCGACGCCGTGATCAACAACGCGGACCGCAAGGGCGGCCATCTGCTGCCCACCGCCGACGGCCGCCTGTACGCCATCGACCACGGAGTGACGTTCAACACCGAGAACAAGCTCAGGACGCTGCTGTGGGGCTGGGCGGGCGAGCCCCTGACACCGGAGGCCGTCGACACCCTCAAGGTCCTGCAGGAGTCCCTGGGCGCCGAAGGAGCGCTGGCCGCGCGGCTGTCCGCGCTGATCACGGACGCGGAACTCGACGCCACGCGCGCGCGTGTCGCCGTACTCCTGGAGACGGGAAGGCATCCGGAGCCGAGCGGGGAGTGGCCGGCCATCCCGTGGCCGCCCGTGTAGAAGCGCACCGGCGGACAACGCACAAGAGGGCCCATCAGGCCATCCGGCCCGATCCGGTTCGTATACGGAACATCCGTCCGGTTAGGCTCATGACATGCATGCCTGGCCCGCTTCCGAGGTCCCCGCCCTGCCTGGTCAGGGCCGCGACCTGAGGATCCACGACACCGCGACCGGCCAACTGGTCACCCTCCAGCCCGGTCCCGTCGCCCGCATCTACGTCTGCGGCATCACCCCGTACGACGCGACCCACATGGGTCACGCGGCGACCTACAACGCGTTCGACCTGGTCCAGCGCGTGTGGCTCGACACCAAGCGGCAGGTTCACTACGTCCAGAACGTCACCGACATCGACGACCCGCTGCTGGAGCGCGCGCAGCGCGACAACGTCGACTGGGCCGCCCTCGCCGAGCAGGAGACCGCCCTCTTCCGCGAGGACATGACCGCACTGCGCATGCTGCCCCCGCAGCACTACATCGGCGCCGTCGAGGCCATACCCGGCATCGTCCCGCTGGTCGAACGGCTACGGGACGCCGGCGCCGCCTACGAACTCGACGGCGACGTCTACTTCTCCGTCGGCTCCGACCCCCACTTCGGCAAGGTCTCGAACCTCGACGCGGCCGCGATGCGGCTGCTGTCCGCCGAGCGCGGCGGCGACCCGGACCGCCCCGGCAAGAAGAACCCGCTCGACCCGATGCTGTGGATGGCCGCCCGCGAGGGCGAGCCCAGCTGGGACGGCGCATCCCTCGGCCCCGGCCGCCCCGGCTGGCACATCGAGTGCGTCGCCATCGCCCTCGACCACCTCGGCATGACCTTCGACGTCCAGGGCGGCGGCTCCGACCTCGCCTTCCCGCACCACGAGATGGGCGCCTCCCACGCCCAGGTGCTCACCGGCGAGTTCCCCATGGCCAAGGCGTACGTCCACGCCGGCATGGTCGGCCTCGACGGCGAGAAGATGTCCAAGTCCAAGGGCAACCTGGTCTTCGTCTCCCGCCTGCGCCAGGACGGCGTCGACCCGGCCGCCATACGGCTCACGCTGCTCGCCCACCACTACCGGGCCGACTGGGAGTGGACCGACCAGGTCCTCGAGGACGCGGTGGCCCGGCTCGGCCGGTGGCGCGCCGCCGTCTCCCGGCCCGACGGCCCGCCCGCCGAGGCCCTCGTCGAGGAGATCCGGGAGGCCCTCGCGGCCGACCTGGACGCGCCGGCCGCGCTCGCCGCGGTCGACCGCTGGGCCGCCAGGCAGGACACCGAGGGCGGCACGGACACCGGGGCCCCCGGCGTCGTGTCGCGGGCCGTGGACGCCTTGCTGGGCGTGGCCCTGTAGCCCACCGGCCACACCACACGGGCGCTTCCCCCGCGCGGGGGAAGCGCCCGTTGTCGTTCACTCCTCGGACGACTCGTCGTCCTCGCCTACCGGTTTCGGGGGCGTCGTCGGGGGTTTCGTATGGCCGTCCCGGCGCCGCAGATACCGCTCGAACTCGCGGGCGATCGCCTCGCCCGAGGCTTCCGGCAGCTCCGCGGTGTCCCGGGCCTCCTCCAGCGTCTGGACGTACTCGGCGACCTCGCTGTCCTCCGCGGCCAGCTGGTCCACGCCGACCTGCCAGGCGCGCGCGTCCTCGGGCAGCTCGCCCAGCGGGATGCGCACGTCGATCAGGTCCTCCAGGCGGTTGAGCAGGGCCAGCGTCGCCTTCGGGTTCGGCGGCTGCGACACGTAGTGCGGCACCGCCGCCCACAGCGACACCGCCGGCACACCGGCGTGCGCGCACGCCTCCTGCAGGACGCCGACGATGCCCGTGGGGCCCTCGTACTTGGTCTCCTCCAGGTCCATCCGCTGGGCCAGGTCCGGGTCGGACGTCGTCCCGCTGATCGGGACCGGACGTGTGTGCGGGGTGTCGCCGAGCAGGGCGCCCAGCACGACCACCAGTTCCACGCCCAGCTCGTGCGCGAAGCCGAGCAGCTCGTTGCAGAACGAGCGCCAACGCATGGACGGTTCGATACCCCGGACGAGTACGAGATCGCGCGGCTTCTCACCGCCGACGCGGACGACGGACAACCTTGTCGTCGGCCATGTGATCTTGCGCACCCCCGCGTCCATCCACACCGTGGGGCGGTTCACCTGGAAGTCGTAGTAGTCCTCGGCGTCCAGCGCCGCGAAGACCTCGCCCTTCCACTCCCTGTCCAGATGCGCGACCGCGGTGGAGGCGGCGTCGCCGGCATCGTTCCAGCCCTCGAACGCGGCCACCATGACCGGGTCGATCAGCTCGGGAACCCCCTCGAGCTCGATCACCCAGGCCTCCTTCCGACGTGCCCTCGCTTGACCCACCAACCTTACGGCGTCCAGCGGGGGCGCCCGCAGCCCCCTTGCACGGGGGAGTGACCGGATCACTGCCCCGTCCAGGCGCCCCGGACACACAAGATCGCCACCCCGGGCCACCCCGGCGCCGCACTCCTCAGAGCGTCGACCGCAGCCACTGCTCCACGCTCGCGATGTGCACGGTCGCCCACGAGCGGGCCGCCTCGGCGTCCCGGTCGCGCAGGGCCGCCAGGATCGCCCGGTGCTCGTGCAGGGTGCGGCTGACCGCGTCCTCCTGGGTCAGCCCGCGCCAGATCCGGGCCCGGGTGGTGGGCCCGGACAGGCCGTCAAGCAGGGAACACAGCACCGAGTTGCCCGAGCCCTGCACGATGCCCCGGTGGAAGTCCAGGTCGCAGGCGACCAGCTCCTCCACCGACGGGGCCTCGCCCAGCTTGTCCAACTGCGCGGAAAGGGCGTCCAGTTGCTGCTCGCTGATCCGGGAGGCCGCCATCGCGGTCGCGGCCGGCTCCAGGATGCGGCGCACGGCGAGGAACTCCAGCACCGTGTCGTCGCGGTGGAAGTCGACGACGAAACTCAGCGCCTCCAGCAGCAGTTGCGGGTCCAGGCTCGTCACATACGTGCCGTCACCCTGCCGAACGTCCAGGATCCGGATCAACGACAGCGCGCGCACCGCCTCACGCAGGGAGTTGCGGGACAGGCCCAGCTCGGAGGCGAGCTCGCTCTCCTTGGGCAGCCGGTCGCCCGGGCGCAGCGCGCCGGAGACGATCATGCCCTTGATCTTCTCGATCGCCTCATCGGTGACTGCCATGCCCGGCCTCCCTGTCGCCCCATCGTGTAAGAGACGTCCGATGTCTCAGCTCATTATGGTGCCCGCGCAGGCGAAAGGGGCGGCTCCGTCGGCGCGGAGCCGCCCCTGGTGGGCGCCGGGCCTACTTCTTGTCGAGCAGGTCCTGGACCTTCGCGCGGACGTCGTCACTCGCAAGGCCCCGGATCGTCAGCGTCGTACGGCGGCGCAGCACGTCGTCCGCCGTCTCGGCCCACTCGTGGTCCCGGGCGTAGACGACCTGCGCCCAGATCTCCGGGGCGTCGGGGTGGACCCGCTCGCCCAGCTCCGGGTTCTCGTTGGCCAGCCGCGCGATGTCGAACGCCAGCGAACCGTAGTGCGTGGCCAGGTGCTTCGCCGTGTCGGCGGCCATCCGCGGCCCCGGCGCCGGGTTGTCGACCAGCAGCCGGTGCGCGACCGCGCGCGGGTTGGCGACCCCCGGCAGCGGCAGCTTCCTCGGCAGGGAGGAGATGGGCTCGAAGTCGTCGCCCAGCGGAGCGCCCGGCAGGGCCTCCAGCTTCTTCATCACGGTGCGGCCGATGTGCCGGAACGTCGTCCACTTGCCGCCCGCGACGGAGAGCATGCCGCCCCGGCCCTCGGTGACGACGGTCTCGCGCTTGGCCTTCGCCGTGTCGCCGGGGCCGCCCGGCAGCACCCGCAGACCCGCGAAGGAGTAGGTGATCAGATCACGGCTGAGCTGCTGGTCCCGGACGGAGAACGCGGCCTCGTCCAGGATCTGGGCTATGTCCTTCTCGGTGACCGACACGTCCGCCGGGTCGCCCTCGAACTCCTCGTCGGTCGTGCCCAGAAGCAGCATGTCCTCCCAGGGGAGGGCGAAGGTGATGCGGTACTTGTCGATCGGGGTGGCGAGCGCGGCCTTCCAGGGGGAGGTCCGCTTCAGGACCAGGTGCGCGCCCTTCGACAGACGGATCGACGGCGCGGCATCCGGGTCCTCCATACGGCGCAGGTGGTCGACCCAGGGGCCGGTCGCGTTCAGCACCAGACGGGCGTTGACACCGAACTCGTCACCCGTCGTACGGTCCTTCAGGTCCGCGCCCGTCACCCGTCCCTTGGTGAACCTAAGGCCGGTCACCTCGGCGTGGTTGAGGACCACGGCACCCGCCTCGACGGCCGCGCGGACCGTCATCAGCGCCATGCGCGCGTCGTTCATCTGGTCGTCGCCGTAGACGGCCACGGCCTTGAGGTTCTCGGTGCGCAGCTCGGGCACGTCCTGCGCCGCCTTCGCGGGGGAGAGCAGGTGGCCCACGCCGTCACCGAACGCGGAGAGCGCGGAGTAGGCGAAGACGCCCGCCCCGAGCTTCGCAGCGCCGTGCGGCCCGCCCTTGTACACGGGGAGGTAGAACGTGAGCGGGTTCGCCAGGTGGGGGGCCACCTGGCGGGAGACCGCACGGCGCTCGAAGTGGTTCTCCGCCACCAGCTTCACCGCGCCGGTCTGCAGGTAGCGCAGACCGCCGTGGAGCAGCTTGGAGGAGGCGGAGGAGGTGGCGCCGGCGAAGTCGCCGGCGTCGACCAGAGCCACCCTCAGGCCGGACTGCGCGGCGTGCCAGGCGGTGGAGATGCCCAGGATGCCGCCGCCGATGACGAGAAGGTCGTACGACGCCCTGGCGAGCTGCTCCCGGGTCTCGGCGCGGCTCGGGTTGGAGCCGGCGGCCGGGTGCGTCCCCAGGGCAGGCACGGACTGGAGGGTGGACTGACTGGTCATTTCGGGTTCTTACTCCTCATCAGAGCCGGTGAGAGCCGTATGGAGCCCTCGTCAGCTCTCGTCGTCCTCGAGCCAGCCCATCGTCCGCTCGACGGCCTTGAGCCAGCTCTTGTACTCACGGTCGCGGGCGTCCGCGTCCATGCGGGGGGTCCACTCGGCGGCCCGGCGCCAGTTGGCGCGCAGGTCGTCGGTGCTGGTCCAGAAGCCGACGGCGAGACCGGCGGCGTAGGCGGCGCCGAGGCAGGTGGTCTCGGCGACCATCGGGCGCACCACGGGCGCGTCCAGGAAGTCCGAGAGGGTCTGCATCAGCAGGTTGTTGGAGGTCATGCCGCCGTCGACCTTGAGGGCCGCGAGCTCGACGCCCGAGTCCTTGGTCATGGCGTCGGTGATCTCCCGGGTCTGCCAGGCGGTGGCCTCCAGGACGGCACGCGCCAGGTGCGCCTTGGTGACGTACCGGGTCAGGCCGGCGATCACACCGCGGGCGTCGGAGCGCCAGTACGGGGCGAACAGACCGGAGAAGGCCGGCACGAAGTAGGCGCCGCCGTTGTCCTCGACGGACAGCGCGAGCGTCTCGATCTCGGCGGCGGTGGAGATGAGGCCCATCTGGTCGCGCATCCACTGCACCAGCGAACCGGTGACGGCGATCGAGCCCTCCAGGGCGTAGACCGGCTTGTCGTCGCCGATCCGGTAGCCGACCGTGGTCAGCAGGCCCGAGTAGGAGTTGATGATCTTCTCACCGGTGTTCATCAGCATGAAGGTGCCGGTGCCGTACGTGGACTTGGCCTCGCCCTCGGAGAAGCAGGTCTGGCCGAACAGGGCCGCCTGCTGGTCGCCGAGCGCGGAGGCGACCGGGATGCCGCCGAGCAGGTCGCCCAGCTTGCCGCCCTTGATCTCGCCGTAGACCTCGGCGGAGGAGCGGATCTCGGGCAGCATCGCCAGCGGGACGCCGATGGACTCGGCGATCTTCTCGTCCCACTCCAGGGTGTGGAGGTTCATGAGAAGGGTGCGGGAGGCGTTGGTGACGTCGGTGTAGTGCTTGCCGCCGTCGACACCACCGGTCAGGTTCCAGATGACCCAGGTGTCCATGGTGCCGAAGAGGATGTCGCCGCGCTCGGCGCGCTCGCGCAGCCCCTCGACGTTGTCGAGCAGCCAGCGGGCCTTGGGGCCGGCGAAGTAGGAGGCCAGCGGCAGGCCGGTCTCGCGGCGGAAGCGGTCCTGGCCGACGTTGCGGCCGAGTTCCTTGCACAGGGCGTCGGTGCGGGTGTCCTGCCAGACGATGGCGTTGTGGACGGGTTCACCGGTGTTCTTGTCCCACAGCAGTGTGGTCTCACGCTGGTTGGTGATGCCGATGGCCTTGATGTCGTCGCGGGTGATGCCGGCCTTCTGGACGGCTCCGGCGACGACCTCCTGGACGTTGGTCCAGATCTCGTTGGCGTTGTGCTCGACCCAGCCCGGCTTCGGGAAGATCTGCTCGTGCTCCTTCTGGTCGACGGAGACGATACGGCCGTCGCGGTCGAAGACGATGCAGCGGGAAGAGGTCGTGCCCTGGTCGATGGCGGCGATGAAGGGGCCGGCGGTGTGCGCGTCGGTCACTGGGTGCTCCTGGGGTTCCGTGAGTGAGGGACGGTCTACGACTGCTTGTTCTAGGCGAAGGCGACGTTGTAGATGCCTGCCGCGATGGCACCGCCGATCAGCGGACCGACCACCGGGACCCAGGCGTAGGTCCAGTCGGAACCGCCCTTGTTCGGGAGAGGCAGCAGGGCGTGCACGATACGCGGGCCGAGGTCACGAGCGGGGTTGATGGCGTACCCCGTCGGGCCGCCGAGCGACAGGCCGATCGAAACCACGACCAGGGCGGTGATCAGGGCGCCCAGGGTGCCCAGGCCGTTGCCCTTGTCGTTCAGGCCCTGCGTGAGCACGGCCAGGACCAGCACGATCGTGCCGATGATCTCGGTGGCCAGGTTCTGCCAGGCGACGCGGATCTCCGGGCCGGTGGAGAAGATGCCGAGGACCGGGCCCGCGCCCTTCTCCTGGGCCTCCACGGCCTTGGCGGCGGTGGCCTGCGCCCCCGGACCGCCGACGATCTCCTTGTCGGTCAGGTGCGCGTGGAACTGGCCGTAGTAGGCGACCCACACCAGGGTCGCGCCGATCGCGGCGCCGAGCAGCTGGCCGGCCCAGTAGACCGGGACGTTGCTCCAGTCGCCGTCCTTGATGGCGAGCGCGAGCGTCACGGCCGGGTTGAGGTGGGCGCCGGACAGCGGCGCCGAGGTGTACACGGCCGTCAGAACGGCGAAACCCCACCCGAAGGTGATGGCGAGCCAGCCGGCGTTACGGGCCTTGGAGGCCTTCAGCGTCACGGCGGCGCAGACGCCTCCGCCGAGCAGGATGAGTATGGCGGTACCGATGGTCTCGCCGATGAAGATGTCGGAGCTGGACACCCGCGACTCCTTTGTCCTTCGTCCAGGGGACCGAACCCCGGGTCCCTCCGGAGGTTCGAGCTGCTCTCGGGGTGAGAGCGATGCCGGCCCGTGGCGTTGTCACACTCTAGCGCTTATTGCCGGTAGGTGTTCGACAATGCCGACCGATGGACGGGAGTCTCGCTTCGGCGTCACGTGCGCGTCAAGGGTTCTGTAGTCGAAAACACGATCGTTATTGATTGCTGTGAACAGTCGATCTTGCAGGTCAGATGCATACCGACGAGTAACAACAAGGGCCGGGACGCGCCACCGCGCCCCGGCCTCGACCCACGATCCGCCGCACCCGGCTGCGACCCCTCAGAACCGCCCGGCACCCAGGTCCCGCGACACCGCGCGGGCACAGTCCCGCACGGCCGCGATCAGCTCCGGCCGCAGCGCGTCCCGGTCGTCGTCCCGGCACAACCGCTCCACCGCGCCGGTGATCCCCACCGCCCCCACCGGCATCCGCCGCCGGTCGTGGATGGGCGCCGCCACCGAGGCCACGCCCTCCCAGGTCTCCTCGACGTCGGCTGCGTACCCCCGCGCGCGGGTGATGTCGAGGATGTGCTCGAAATCCTCCAGTTCACACGTGGTGCGCTCGGTGAACGGCTTGCGGTCCGCCTCGACCGCCTCACTGTGCGCGACCGGGTCGTACGCCGACAGCACCTTGCCCAGGGCCGTGGAGTGCAGGGGCTGCATGGCGCCGATCTCCAGCACCTGCCGGCTGTCGTCAGGGCGGAAGACGTGGTGCACGATCAGCACCCCCTGCTGGTGCAGGACGCCGAGATAGACGCTTTCGCCGCTCGACCTCGCCAGGTCGTCCGTCCACACCAGCGCGCGTGCCCGCAGTTCGTGCACGTCGAGATAGGTGGTGCCCAGGCGCAGCAGCTCGGCGCCCAGCTGGTAGCGCCCGGAGGCGTCGTCCTGCTCGACGAAGCCCTCCTGCTGGAGGGTGCGCAGGATGCCGTGGGCGGTGCCCTTGGCGAGGCCCAGCGACGAGGCGATGTCCGAGAGGCCGAGCCGACGCTCGCCGCCCGCGAGCAGCCGCAGCATCGCCGCCGCCCGTTCGAGCGACTGGATGTTCCGTGCCATCGCCGTTCTGCCTCCGTCCCCTTCGACAGCCGATTGTCCACGGCGTCGCTGCCGTTGTTCGGCAATGTCGAACACTACCGGTCGATGACGACCCACCGCCAATGGTCGGACGGCATCCGTCGGCAACTGTTGCGTCACTCGTCTCCCTCGAGTGACACGCCCGTCATCCTCGTCCGTTCCACGGGCGCCCTGAACAAGCCGGGGGAGACCCGGTTACCCTGACGGGGTGCGCCCACCGCGGAGCGTTCCACGGGCCGCGCAAAGCCGACAGCCGTCGCACTCCAAGGGAGCCCCTTTCATGGCCTCGTCGCCACTGACCCCTTCCGCCGACAGCCGGACCCGTGCGTCCGCGCTCCGTGAGGCCCTCGCCACCCGCGTGGTGGTCGCCGACGGAGCGATGGGCACCATGCTCCAGGCCCAGGACCCCACCCTGGAGGACTTCCAGCACCTCGAGGGCTGCAACGAGGTCCTCAACATCACCCGGCCCGACATCGTCCGCTCGGTGCACTCCGCCTACTTCGACGCGGGCGTCGACTGCGTCGAGACCAACACCTTCGGCGCCAACCTCACCGCCCTGGGCGAGTACGACATCCCCGAACGCGTCGCCGAACTCTCCGAGGCCGGCGCCCGCATCGCCCGGGAGACCGCCGACGAGTACGCCGCCCGGGACGGCCGGCAGCGCTGGGTGCTGGGCTCCATGGGCCCCGGCACCAAACTCCCCACCCTCGGCCACACCACCTTCACCGCCATCCGCGACGCCTACCAGCAAAACGCCGAGGGCCTGCTCGCCGGCGGCGCCGACGCCCTGCTGGTGGAGACCACCCAGGACCTCCTGCAGACCAAGGCCTCCGTCATCGCCGCCCGCCGCGCCATGGACAACGCCGGCTACGAGGTCCCGCTGATCGTCTCCGTGACCGTCGAGACCACCGGCACCATGCTGCTCGGCTCCGAGATCGGCGCCGCACTGACCGCGCTCGAGCCGCTCGGCATCGACATGATCGGCCTGAACTGCGCGACCGGCCCTGCGGAGATGAGCGAGCACCTGCGCTACCTCGCCCGCCACTCCCGCATCCGCCTGTCGTGCATGCCGAACGCCGGCCTGCCCGTCCTCGGCAAGGACGGCGCCCACTACCCGCTGGGCGCGCCGGAGCTCGCCGACGCCCAGGAGACCTTCGTCCGCGAGTACGGCCTCTCGCTCATCGGCGGCTGCTGCGGCACCACCCCCGAGCACCTGCGCCAGGTCGTCGAGCGAGTCCGCGACCTCGCCCCTGGCGAGCGCAACCCGCAGCCCGAGCCCGGCGCCGCCTCCCTCTACCAGACCGTCCCCTTCCGCCAGGACACCTCCTACCTGGCGATCGGCGAGCGCACCAACGCCAACGGCTCGAAGAAGTTCCGTGAGGCGATGCTCGAGGCCCGCTGGGACGACTGCGTGGAGATCGCCCGCGAGCAGATCCGCGAGGGCGCCCACATGCTCGACCTGTGCGTGGACTACGTCGGCCGCAACGGCGTCGCCGACATGGAGGAGCTGGCCGGCCGGTTCGCCACCGCCTCCACCCTGCCCATCGTGCTGGACTCCACCGAGGTCGACGTCATCGAGGCCGGCCTGCAGAAGCTCGGCGGCCGCGCAGTCATCAACTCCGTCAACTACGAGGACGGCGACGGCCCGGAGTCCCGCTTCGCGAAGGTCACCAAGCTCGCCCGCGAACACGGCGCCGCGCTGATCGCGCTGACCATCGACGAGGAGGGCCAGGCACGCACCCCGGAGAAGAAGGTCGAGATCGCCGAACGGCTCATCGACGACCTCACCGGCAACTGGGGCATCCACGAGTCGGACATCCTCATCGACACCCTGACCTTCACCATCTGCACCGGCCAGGAGGAGTCCCGCAAGGACGGCCTGGCCACCATCGAGGCGATCCGCGAGCTCAAGCGCCGCCACCCCGACGTGCAGACCACCCTCGGCCTGTCGAACATCTCCTTCGGTCTCAACCCGGCCGCCCGTATCCTGCTCAACTCCGTCTTCCTCGACGAGTGCGTCAAGGCGGGCCTGGACTCGGCGATCGTGCACGCCTCGAAGATCCTGCCCATCGCCCGCTTCAGCGAGGAAGAGGTCCAGACCGCCCTCGACCTGATCTACGACCGCCGCGCCGAGGGCTACGACCCGCTGCAGAAGCTCATGCAGCTGTTCGAGGGCGCCACCGCCAAGTCCCTCAAGGCCGGCAAGGCCGAGGAACTGGCCGCCCTCCCCCTGGAGGAGCGCCTCAAGCGGCGCATCATCGACGGCGAGCGCAACGGACTGGAGGCCGACCTCGACGCCGCCCTCCAGGACCGCCCCGCTCTCGACATCGTCAACGACACCCTCCTGGACGGCATGAAGGTCGTCGGTGAACTCTTCGGCTCCGGCCAGATGCAGCTGCCGTTCGTCCTGCAGTCCGCCGAGGTCATGAAGACCGCCGTCGCCCATCTCGAGCCCCACATGGAGAAGGTCGAGGGCGAGGAGGCCGGCAAGGGCACCATCGTGCTGGCCACGGTCCGCGGGGACGTGCACGACATCGGCAAGAACCTCGTCGACATCATCCTGTCCAACAACGGCTACACCGTGGTCAACCTCGGCATCAAGCAGCCCGTCTCGGCCATCCTCGAGGCCGCCGAGGAACACCGCGCGGACGTCATCGGCATGTCTGGCCTGCTGGTCAAGTCCACGGTGATCATGAAAGAGAACCTGGAGGAGCTCAACCAGCGCGGCCTGGCCGCCGACTACCCGGTCATCCTCGGCGGAGCCGCCCTCACCCGGGCCTACGTCGAACAGGACCTGCACGAGATCTACGAGGGCGAAGTCCGCTACGCCCGCGACGCGTTCGAGGGACTGCGCCTGATGGACGCGCTGATCGGCGTCAAGCGCGGCGTGCCCGGCGCCCAGCTGCCCGAGCTCAAGCAGCGCCGGGTGCGGGCGGCTTCAGCCGTCGAGGTGGACGAACGCCCCGAGGAGGGCAACGTCCGTTCCGACGTCGCCACCGACAACCCGATCCCCACGCCGCCGTTCTGGGGCACCCGCGTCATCAAGGGCATCCAGCTCAAGGAGTACGCCAGCTGGCTCGACGAGGGCGCCCTGTTCAAGGGCCAGTGGGGTCTCAAGCAGGCCCGCACCGGCGAGGGACCCTCCTACGAGGAACTCGTCGAGACCGACGGCCGGCCCCGGCTGCGCGGTCTGCTGGACCGCCTGCAGACCGAGAACCTCCTCGAAGCGGCCGTGGTCTACGGCTACTTCCCGTGCGTGTCCAAGGACGACGACCTGATCATCCTGGACGAGCACGGCAACGAACGCACCCGCTTCACCTTCCCGCGCCAGCGCCGCGGCCGTCGGTTGTGCCTCGCGGACTTCTTCCGCCCGCAGGAGGCGGGGGAGACCGACGTGGTCGGCCTCCAGGTCGTCACCGTCGGCTCGCGCATCGGCGAGGAGACGGCCCGCATGTTCGAGGCCAACGCCTACCGCGACTACCTCGAACTGCACGGCCTGTCCGTCCAGTTGGCGGAGGCGCTCGCCGAGTACTGGCACGCGCGCGTGCGTTCGGAGCTGGGCTTCGCCGGGGAGGACCCCGGCGACATCGAAGACATGTTCGCCCTGAAGTACCGCGGCGCCCGGTTCTCACTCGGCTACGGAGCGTGCCCGAACCTCGAGGACCGCGCCAAGATCGCCGACCTGCTCGAGCCGGAGCGCATCGGCGTCCAGCTCTCCGAGGAGTTCCAGCTGCACCCCGAGCAGTCCACCGACGCGATCGTGATCCACCACCCCGAGGCGAAGTACTTCAACGCCCGCTGACAGGCACCGCGAAAGACCCGTCCGGGGGCACGTCGGCGCACGTCAAGGCGGCCCCCGACGGTAGTGACGGTGTGCCCAGGAGCACGCCGGTTAAACGAGGCGCGTGAGCCGCGAGCGACGTACACTGGTCGGTCCACTGCAGGCCGGTTCCCCAGCGGGAACCGGCCTGACCGTCCCTCAAGGAGGTGCGCCAGGATGACCAGCACGGTCCCCGCGCTCGGAACCCGTACGGCCGAAGGCTCAGCCCTGCAGGCCGTGCTCCTCGACATGGACGGCACCCTGGTGGACACCGAGGGCTTCTGGTGGGACGTCGAGGTCGAGGTCTTCGCGCGCCTCGGCCACACCCTCGACGACTCCTGGCGCCATGTCGTGGTCGGCGGCCCCATGACCCGCAGCGCGGGGTTCCTGATCGAGGCCACCGGCGCCGCCATCACCCTCCCCGAACTCACCCTGCTGCTCAACGAGGGCTTCGAACAGCGCATCGAGAGGGCCCTGCCGCTGATGCCGGGCGCCGCCAGACTGCTCGCCGAACTCTCCGAGTACGAGGTCCCGACCGCCCTGGTCTCCGCCTCCCACCGACGCATCATCGACCGGGTGCTGACCTCGCTCGGCCGCCGGCACTTCGCCCTGTCGGTCGCCGGCGACGAGGTCCCGCACACCAAGCCGCACCCCGACCCGTACCTGACCGCGGCCGCCGGACTGGGCGTGGATCCGGCCAGATGCGCCGTCGTCGAGGACACCGCGACCGGCGTGGCCGCCGCCGAGGCCGCGGGCTGCCACGTCGTGGTCGTCCCGTCCGTGGCCCCCATCGCCCCCGCCGTCCGGCGCACCGTCGTGACCTCCCTCGAAGAGGTCGATCTCGCATTTCTGCGCGGATTGATCACCGACTGATGACGGAATGGAATTCACGGCCGGGCCGATGGCCGAATTCCAGTACTGTTACCGGCCGTTGGATATGTGAGGTTCCCCACTTGCACGAGGGTCGACAGGTGGGGACACGTGTGCTGGCCGACGCCATTTCGAACGCTCCGGCGTGCCCTTGTGTCCCGATTGATGGGATGCTGCACTAATCCTTCCCCCGCAGGGTTTTCAGTCTGTCCACGCGCAGTTCCACTGCGTGATGACATTTCAACTCCCATGACCATCGGCCCCCGTGCAGGTGCGGACTAATCTCGTCGCGAGAACCAACGCCCCTACCCCCCGTGTGCCGCCGCGACACCCCTGCATGCCGGTTACACGGACCTGAACAGCTCTGGAGAAACACGAGCATGAACCGCAAGACTTTGGTGCTTCCGGCCGTGGTCGGCGTGCTGGCGCCCGTGCTCGCCGCCTGCGGAGGGTCCGGCAGCGGCAGTGGCGGCGGCAACGCCATCGTCGTGGGCACCACGGACCGGTTCACCGTGACCAAGGCCGCGCCCGCGCCGCTGGACCCGGCGTACGCGTACGACGTCGGCACCTGGAACATCCTGCGCCAGACCGTGCAGACCCTGATGATCCAGCCGAAGGGCGAGGGCGACCCGGTGCCCGAGGCCGCCCAGAAGTGCGGCTTCACCGACAGCGGCAACGAGCGCTACGCCTGCACCCTCCGCGACGGCCTCAAGTTCGCCAACGGCGACAAGATCACCGCGGCCGACGTGAAGTACTCCATCGACCGCGCCCGCGCCATCAAGGCCGACTCCGGCGTCTCCGCCCTCCTCAACACCATCCAGACCGTCGAGACGCAGGGCGACAACCAGGTCATCTTCCACCTCAACACCGCCGACGCGACCTTCCCGTACAAGCTGTCGACGCCCGTCGCGGGCATCATCAGCCCGAAGAACTACCCGAAGGACAAGCTCCGCGACGGCTTCGACGTCGACGGCTCCGGCCCGTACACCCTGTCGGCCGACGTCAAGGACAACGCGATCGTCAAGGCCACCTTCACCAAGAACCCCAACTACAAGGGGACGCTGAAGGTGAACAACTCCAAGGTCGACATGGTGTCCTACAAGGACGCCGACGCCATGGGAGCCGCCCTCGACAAGGGCTCCATCGACGTCATGACCCGCACCATGTCGCCGGAGCAGATCCAGAAGCTCTCCGCGAGCAGCAACAACAACGAGGACCTGGTCGAGATGTCCGGCCTCGAGATCCGCTACCTGGCCTTCAACACCAACGCCCCGTCGGTCAAGAACAAGGCCGTCCGCCAGGCCATGGCCCAGCTGATCAACCGCGGCGAACTCGTCTCCAAGGTGTACGGCACCCAGGCCGAGCCGCTCTACTCGCTGGTCCCGGCGAGCATCACCGGCCACTCCAACTCGTTCTTCAACAAGTACGGCGACCCCAGCACCGCCAAGGCCAAGTCCCTGCTGATCAAGGCCGGCATCAACACCCCCGTCAAGCTGACGCTGCACTACACGACCGACCACTACGGCCCGGCCACCGAGAAGGAATTCAAGATCCTTCAGACGCAGCTCAACAACAGCGGCCTGTTCGACGTCACCATCCAGGGCACCGTCTGGGACGACTTCGTCCCCGCCGAACGCAAGGGCAACTACGACGTCTGGGGCATGGGCTGGTTCCCCGACTTCCCGGACGCCGACAACTACCTCGCGCCCTTCCTCGACACGGACAACTTCCTCAAGCTGCCGTACAAGAACAACAGGATCATCAGCAACCTGATCCCGTCCTCCCGCCGTGAGGCCGACCGCCTCGCCGCCTCCTCCGACCTCACCACGATGCAGGACATCGTCGCCGACGACGTCCCGATCCTCCCGCTGTGGCAGGGCAAGCAGTACGTCGCCGCACGCGACAACGTCACGGGCACCGCGTACGCGCTCAACTCGTCCTCCACCCTCCAGCTCTGGGAGCTCGGCCGCGGCGTCGGCAGCTGACCTGCTGGGACCAGGAACGCGGAGGGGGGCCCCCCACCACCCGGGGGGCCCACCCCCGCCGTAAAAGGCCCTAATGCCCGCCCGGGCGCCCCCCGCCCCCCACGGTACCGGACA